>JAKFCR010000041.1:0-1537 GCA_036676545.1 Aeromicrobium sp.
CAAACGTCGGGCTGACAGGATTTGAACCTGCGACCCCCTGACCCCCAGTCAGGTGCGCTACCAAGCTGCGCTACAGCCCGTTTGTACCGAAGTGGAACTTTACCGCAGCACGGTCACCGTTCCAGCATCGGTCGATCAGCGGCGCTCGCGCTTCTTGCGCGGACGCTGCTGCAGGTGGATCGGCGTACCGACGAAGCCGAACGTCTCACGAAGACGACGCTCGATATAGCGCATGTACGACGCCTCGAGCTTGCCCGAGGTGAACAGGACGAACGTCGGCGGCGACGTCGTCGCCTGCGTGCCGAACATGATCTTGGACTGCTTGCCACCGCGTACGGGGTGCGGGTGCTCGGCGACGAGACGACCCAGGAATGCGTTGAGCGCACCGGTGGTCACTCGCGTCTCCCAGCCCTCGAGAGCGGCGTCGAGTGCGCGTACGAGGCGATCGACGTGCCATCCGGTGCGTGCCGTGATGTTGATCGTCGGCGCCCACGGAACCTGTACGAACTCGCGCTCCATCTCACGCTCGAGGTAGTAACGGCGCTCTTCGTCGACGAGGTCCCACTTGTTGAACGCGATGATCAGCGCGCGGCCGGCATCGGCGACGGAGCTGATGATGCGGGTGTCCTGCTCGGTGATCGGCTGGCTGGCGTCGATGATGACGACGGCGACCTCGGCGCGGTCAATGGCTGAGCTCGTACGAAGGCTGGCGTAGTACTCGTGACCCGATGCATCGCGTACGCGTCGACGGATACCGGCGGTGTCGATGAAGTTCCAGGTGCGATCGCCGAGGGTGACGAGCTCGTCGACCGGGTCGACGGTCGTACCAGAGGCATCGTCAACGACTACGCGCTCTTCGCCGGCGAGCTTGTTGAGCAGGCTGGACTTGCCGACATTGGGCTTGCCGACGATTGCAACGCGACGCGGACCCTCAGGAGCGTCAAAGTCTTCAGGAGGCGTCTCCGGCAGGGCCTCGAGGATCGCGTCGAGCATGTCTCCGGAACCGCGCCCATGCAGAGCGGAGACGGGGTACGGCTCGCCGAGACCGAGATTCCACAGTCCTGCGGCTTCTGCTTCAGCGCGCTGGTCGTCGACCTTGTTGGCGGCGAGCACGACGGGCTTCTTGGCGGCGCGAAGGATCTTGACAACCTTCTCGTCGACATCCGTGATGCCAACCGTTGCGTCGACGACGAACAGCACGGCATCTGCGACCTGGATCGCGATCTCGGCCTGAGCCGCGATGCGTTCGGCGAGTCCGCGGGCGTCGGGGTCCCAGCCGCCGGTGTCGACGACAGTGAACGCACGGCCGTTCCAGACAGCGTCGTAGTAAACGCGGTCGCGGGTGACTCCGGGGACGTCCTCGACGACGGCTTCGCGGCGGCCGATGATGCGGTTGACGAGCGTGGACTTGCCAACGTTGGGTCGACCAATCACGGCAAGGACGGGAACGGCCTCAGCCATCGGATGAGCCTCTCGGCAAGGGGCCGGGCAGCTCGCGTTTCAGCACGTTCTGTGACCAGGTGACATGGGATCGCAG
>JAKFCR010000042.1:0-2054 GCA_036676545.1 Aeromicrobium sp.
CCGATCATCAACCAGCCGCAGGTCGCGATCCTGGGCGTCGGCGCGGTGGTGAAGCGTCCCGTCGTCATCACCGATCCGTCGGTCGGCGAGAGCATCGCGGTCCGCAGCATGGCTTACCTCGCACTCACGTACGACCACCGCCTCGTCGATGGTGCCGACGCGGGCCGGTTCCTGACTGCCGTCAAGCAACGCTTGCAGGCTGGTGCCTTCGAGGTCGAGCTCGGGTCCTGACCGGACATGCAGGTTGTCATCGGTGGCGCGTCGGGATTCCTCGGCACGGCGCTGACTGACCACCTGCGCGAGCACGGACACACGGTCACTCGACTGGTGCGCTCAGGCTCCGGCGACGATGCCTCACGCTGGGATCCAGCGGCCGGTGTCATCGACCAGGACCTGATCAACGCGGCAGACGCAGTCATCAACCTGTCAGGCGCCTCCATCTCGCGCTGGCCGCGCACACGGGCCTACCGCCAGGAGCTGCTCGACTCGCGTACGTCGCCCACCAGCGTCATCGCCCAGGCGATCGCCAAGTCACCCACTCCACCCGTCATGCTCTCGGCGTCTGCGATGGGTTTCTATGGCAACGACCGCGGCGACGAAGTGCTCACCGAGCGATCCACCGCTGGCACCGGATTCCTGTCTGACCTCGTACAAGCCTGGGAAGACGCAGCTCTCCCTGCCGTGGAGACGACCCGTGTCGTGTTCCTGCGCACGACGCTGGTGCTCGACAAGCGCGGTGGGCTGCTCAAGCTCATGCTGATCCCGTTCAAGCTCGGCGCTGGAGCAAAGCTCGGACCCGGCACGCAGTACATGTCGTTCATCTCGTTGGACGACTGGCTGCGGGCAGTCCAATTCCTGCTCGAGTCGCAGACCGCCAGCGGACCGTACAACCTGACGATGCCTCAGTCGCAGACCAACGCCGAGTTCACCGACGCGCTGGGCGACGCATTGCATCGTCCGACCTTCCTGGCCGCTCCCGGAATCGCGCTCAAGGCCGCGCTCGGCACCAGCATCGCGAAGGATCTACTCGGTTCGCTGCGGGTCTCCCCCAAGGCACTGACGTCCGCCGGGTTCGAGTTCGATCATCCCGATCTCGCCTCGACGATTGATGCTGCGTTGTGACTGGCGTTCCCGAGCCGTCATCAACACGCACCGATCCGCGTGCCGCCTTCATCGAGTACCTCGACTTCTTCCGCGCCGAGACACGCCGCAAGTGCACTGGTCTGGACGAGCAGGCGCTGAGCACCAGCGTCGTTCCGTCTGGATGGACGTTGCCCGAGCTCGTCGAGCATCTCGTGCACATGGAACGCCGTTGGTTCGTCTGGGGATTCCTCGGCGAGGACGTGCACAATCCAGTCGGCGACCGGAACGCTGACGGCAAATGGATCACGGATCGGTCGATCGACGTGCTGCTCGACGCTCTAGACGAAGGCGGCAGTCGTACTCGCTCGATCATCGAGACGCACGAGCTGACCGAGCAGGCCACCGCAGGTGGCCTGTTTGCCAAGGACGATGACCTGCCAACGCTTCTCGCGATCGTCCTGCACGTCAGTCAGGAGTACGCGCGACATCTCGGACACGTCGACATCGTCCGAGAGCAGCTCGACGGACTCGTGGGCGACGACTAGGGCATCACCACACGAGAACGGGCTTGACGACCTTCCCGGCCAGAACATCTGCGACGGCTGTGTTGATCTCGCTGAACGGGTAGGTCGCGATGAGCCCGTCGACGTCGAACTCGCCAGCCGCGTTCAGGGCGATCAGCCGCGGAACCATCTCCAGCGGGTCGGAGTCGCCCTCGATGGAGGCCTTGATGACCTTGCCGGTCTGCAACAGGTCAATCGCGTCGATCGCGTACTCCTCGGCACCCAGCCCGAGCGCGACCAGCGTGCCGCGGACCTTCAGTGCCTGCTGTGCCTGCTTGACGACCGCGGAGATCGCGGTGGTGTCGATCGCGTACGTCGCTCCGGTGCCACCGGTGAGCTCCTTGACCTTGGCGACAACGTCGTCCTCGGCCGTGGGGTCGACGCCGATCGCGCCGTAGCCCGCGGCGA
>JAKFCR010000043.1:0-2045 GCA_036676545.1 Aeromicrobium sp.
CGGCGAGGCAGTCGTCGAGCTCCTGCGCAAGGGCATCACGGCCCGTCAGATCATGACCAAGGAGGCGTTCGAGAACGCCATCACCGTCACGATGGCCCTCGGCGGCTCCACCAACGCCGTGCTCCACCTGCTCGCGATCGCGCGCGAAGCCGCGGTGCCTCTGACGCTCGAAGACTTCAACCGCATCGGCGACAAGGTGCCGCACCTCGGCGACCTCAAGCCGTTCGGACGCTACGTCATGAACGATGTCGACAAGGTCGGCGGCACGGCCGTCATCATGAAGGCGCTGCTCGATGCCGGTCTGATTCATGGCGACTGCATGACCGTCACCGGCAAGACGATGGCCGAGAACCTCGCAGGCATCACCGAAAAGCTCGACGGCGACGTCATCCGTACGCTCGACAAGCCGATCCACAAGACTGGCGGCCTCACGATCTTGCGTGGATCGCTCGCGCCCGACGGCGCCGTGGTCAAGAGCGCCGGATTCGACTCCGACGTCTTCCGCGGTACGGCTCGGGTGTTCGACGGCGAGCGCGCCGCCATGGATGCGCTTGAGGACGGCACGATCGTCGCCAACGACGTCGTGGTGATCCGCAACGAGGGCCCCAAGGGTGGCCCCGGTATGCGCGAGATGCTCGCAATCACCGGCGCGATCAAGGGCGCCGGTCTCGGCAAGGACGTCCTGCTCCTCACCGACGGACGCTTCTCAGGCGGTACCACCGGACTCTGCGTCGGACACGTGGCGCCCGAGGCCGTCGACGGCGGACCCATCGCCTTCGTCAAGGACGGTGACCCGATCGTTCTCGACATGGCCAACCGCACGCTCGAGGTCGAGGTCGACGCCGACGAGCTCGAAGCCCGCAAGGTCGGCTGGGAGCCGATGCCGCCGAAGTACACGACCGGTGTGCTCGCGAAGTACCGCAAGCTCGTCAGCTCTGCCGCTGACGGCGCCGTCTGCGGCTAGGACCTATGTCTGACATCGATCCTGAAGAGCTGGCCACTGCACTGAAGGTGCTCAAGGCGGCTGAACAGCTCATCGAGGACGACCCGGACTACGTTGCGCTGCGACGGGCGTGCGGAAAGTTCTACAAGAACGTCAAGAAGAACCGTCGCCTCGACAAGCGTGCCCAAGTCGCTGCCGCCGACCGTGCTGTGGTGTCAGTGACCGCGACCGGATCTCCGACGCGCATCGATGACGAGACCGAGGGCATCCCGCTCGTCTCCAACGCACCTGGTGCCACGGCGGGCACGCTCGTCGTCCCTCGGCCTTGCTACATCTGCAAGCAGAAGTACACCGTCGTAGACGCGTTCTATCACCAGCTCTGCCCGGAGTGCGCCGCACTCAATCGCTCGAAGCGCGATGCCCGTACGGACCTCACCGGCAAGCGTGCGTTGCTCACGGGCGGCCGCGCCAAGATCGGGATGTACATCGCGCTTCGTCTTCTGCGCGACGGCGCCCACACAACCATCACGACGCGATTCCCGCACGACGCCGTACGACGGTTCGCTGCCATGCCGGACAGCGCCGACTGGCTTCACCGACTGCGCATTGTCGGCATTGACCTGCGTGATCCTGCCCAGGTCGTCGGGCTCGCTGACTCGGTTGCCGAGCAGGGACCTCTCGACATCCTGATCAACAACGCAGCGCAGACCGTGCGACGTACGCCCGGCGCTTACGCGCCGCTCGCCGAGGCCGAGAACGCGCCACTGCCCGAAGGCCCGCTCCCTGAGCTCATGACGTTCGGCCACACCAGCGACGCGCACCCTGCGGCGCTCGTCGGCTCGGTCGACGCGCACCCCGTCCTCGCCGGCGACGCCCATACGGCCGAAGAGCTCACTGCCATGGCGCTGACGGCAGGTTCGGCCGACCTCGAACGGATCGACGCCGGGGGACTGGTGCCGGACACGGTCGACATCAACAGCTGGACGCAGCGCGTGCACGAGGTCGATGCCCTCGAGCTGCTCGAGGTGCAGCTCTGCAACACGACGGCACCGTTCATCCTCGTCAGCCGGCTTCGCCCGTCGATGGCTGCCGCAGATGCGCG
>JAKFCR010000044.1:0-2840 GCA_036676545.1 Aeromicrobium sp.
CTTCGTGCGTCGGTGCGAGTGGGAGACGTTGTGGCCGAAGCCAGGTCCCTTGCCGCACACATCACAGACCGCAGCCACGGCGAACTCCTGTTGAATCAGATTGCTTGGACGTTTGTGGGTGTCCTCGACGCGTTCGTCAGAAGACAACCGCTCAAGAATAGCCGATCACCTCACGCTCACGCTAATCGCCAAGGCTGAGGCCGCCCGCGGCCGAACGGCGCGGCGGGTTGAGCGTGCGCGCCGAAGGCGCCAGGAAGGTCGAAACCTCGTGAGACGACTCCCCAACGTCAGGGTCCGCTGGGTGCGCGGTGCTGACCGATAGCCTCGCCCCATGGGCCTCACCCTCAACTCCACGGCATTTCGGGCGTGGACTCAGTTGTGCGCTGAAGCCCTTTCCGTCGCCAGGGCCGAGATCGATGCCCTGAACGTGTTCCCGGTGCCTGATGGTGACACCGGTACGAATGCGTACCTGACGTTTGTGTCAGGCGCAGACGCAGTCAACGCGCTCCCGAGGGGCACGGAGCTCCCAGAGCTGGTCAAGGCGTATGTCGATGGGCTCCTCACCGGCGCCAAGGGCAACACGGGCGTGATCCTGTCGCAGCTCGTACGTGCCTGCTTCTCTGATCTCGACCTCGCGAGCACTGTCACCGCTTCCGAGGTCGCGGCCTCGTTCGTCGCAGCGGCCGACGCCGCGTATGCCGCGGTCGGCGTACCGGTTGAGGGCACGATCCTCTCGGTGGCCCGCGCCGCTGCCGTAGGAGCCACGAAGGCTGCCGAGGATGGCGTGGATGGCCGTACGGTCTTCGGCAAGGCCGCCAACTCCGCTCGCATCGCGCTCGCCCGCACGCCCGAGCAGATGGAACTACTCGCCCGTGCCGGCGTTGTCGACGCAGGAGGCCGCGCGCTGGTCGTCGTGCTCGACGCAACCGAGCAGGCCCTCACGGGACGCGTGCCCGAACGGGTCAGCGCACCCGTACCGGTGCCGGTTCTCGTACCCGGTGACGACCTCAGCGCCGACGGGCCCTCGTACGAGGTGATGTACCTCCTCGATGCTGACGACGATGCGATCCCCGAGCTGCGGGCGAAGCTGCTGCCGCTGGGCGACTCTCTCGTCGTGGTCGGTGGCGACCGGCTGTGGAACATCCACGTGCACGTCGACGACGTGGGTGCCGCGGTCGAGGCTGGCATTGCGGCAGGACGCCCGTATCGGATCACCGTCACCCACTTCGCCGATCAGATCGCGCAGCGCCCCAAGGGTGGGCGAGTCGTCATTGCTGCGACGACCGGCACAGGCCTCACGGCGCTGTGTGAAGAAGCCGGCGCGCTGCCGCTCGAGTTCACCCGTGAAGCGCCTCTGACAGTCGCCGCGATGACTGCATCGCTCAAGGATTCCGGCGCCGACGAGATCATCGTGCTGCCCAACAACTACCGCTACATCGGCCAGTTTGAAGCCGCAGCGCAGGCGGCTCGGCAGGACGGCATACGTGTGGCGGTCATCCCGACGACGGCCCAGGTGCAGGGTCTCGCCGCGCTGGCCGTTCACGATCCGGGTCTCGGCTTCGACGAGGTCGTGGTCGCCATGTCGAGCGCCGCAGCGCATACACAACACGGAGCCGTCACGATCGCGACCGAGCCCGGTATGACGATGGTCGGCCCGTGCAAGGCGGGTGACGTGCTCGGTGTGATCGCCGGTGACTTCGCCGTGGTCGGCGACAACGTGTTCGACGTGACCGTCGAAGTGCTCGATCGGATCCTGTCGCCCGGCGGTGAGATGGTGACCGTCGTCCTTGGCGAGGGCGGCGCTGACGGCGTCGAGGCGCACCTGACCGAGCATCTGCGCCAGGCCCGCCCGGACGTCGACCTCGTGGTCTATGACGGGGGCCAGGAGAACTACCCGCTCTTCATCGCGGTCGAGTGATGGTCGGCCTCGACACCAAGCTCGCCAACGTCCTCGGCGACAAGACGGCCAAGCCATTGGCCACGGCGTTCGAGATCAAGACCGTCGGCGATCTGCTGCGCCACTACCCGCGCCGGTACGCCGAGCTAGGCAAGCTCACCGATCTCTCCGAGTTGGTGGTCGGCCAGCACGTCACGATCATGGCGCGCATCGACTCGGTCAAGAACCATTCGTTCGGCGCAGGCGGCCGCCGCACGCGTACGGAGGTCGTCGTCACCGACGGCACCGGTCACCTCACGCTGACGTTCTTCCAGCAGGCGTGGCGGCTCAAGTCGATGGTGCCCGGCACGTTGGGTCTCGCTGCCGGCGAGGTGACCGAGTTCAACCGCAAGCTCCAGCTCACGCACCCCGACTGGGAGTCGATCGAGGCGTCAGACGACCCGACCGAGTCGAGCCGGCTGAGCCGCGGCATCATCCCGATCTACAAGGCCACCGCCAAGATGGCGACGTGGAAGATCGAACGTTGTGTCGGTATGTGCCTCGACGCGATCGACCCTGTCGCGGATCCCTTGCCCTCTGACGTGCGTGACCCGCGTGGGTTCTTCGACCTGATGGGCTCGTTCGAGGCGATCCATCGACCTCGCAACGCGAAGGACTGGCAGCGTGCGCGCGATCGCTTCCGGTTCGAGGAGGCGTTCGTCGTACAAACCGTGTTCGCACAGCGGCGCCTCGCGGTTGAGAACGAACGTGCGAAGGCGCGACCGGTCACGTCCGGGGGACTGCGCGAACGGTTCGAGCAGCAGCTCCCGTTCACGCTGACCGCCGGTCAACGTGCGGTGCTCGACGAGATCGCCGCTGACATCGAGAAGCCCCATCCGATGCACCGGCTGCTCCAGGGCGAGGTCGGTTCCGGCAAGACGATCGTGGCGTTGCTTGCGATGCT
>JAKFCR010000045.1:0-11644 GCA_036676545.1 Aeromicrobium sp.
GCCGACGAGCGCGGACCCGTGGGACTCGCCCGTACGCTGGCCGACCTCACCGCCGAGGACCGGCCCATCGGCAAGGCGCTCGCCCGCGACGGACTGTTGGACCGCATGGCTGACGAAGACGGTCCCTTCGTACGTCTCCTCGAGACTGGCGGTCCGCTGGATCGAGCACTGGGCGAGGACGGTCCGCTCTATCGACTGCTGGCACCCGGCGGCCCACTCGACCGATTCCTGGCCGAGGAGGGCGCGATCGATCGCGTTCTTGCCGAGGGTGGACTGCTCGAGCAGCTCCTCGCTGAGGACGGAATCCTCGAGAAGCTGCTCGCTCCCGGCGGCACGCTCGACCAGCTGATCGACCTCGGCACGACGTTCGATGCGATCGTTCCAAGGCTCGAAGCGCTGGGCAACGCGATCCCGAACCTCAACACCGCAGTCAATATTCTGAGCGGCGCAGTGGAGCCGCTCAGCTCACTCGCGGGCCGGCTCCCCGGCGGACGACGTCGTACGCCGGCGCTCGAAGGCTCGCCAGCTGAATGACCTCAGGCCGGGCGAAGCACCACGCAGCACCGATCGTCGGCCGGCTCGAGGCTGCATTGCAGGCCCGCTGGATCCACTTCGGCGGTGAGACCCTCGATCAATGCAAGGTTCATGCCACACACCATCTCGGTGTGCTGACGGGCGAGGGAGTGGAAGGGGCAGTTGGCAAGGGTCACGATTGAGGACTCTGTACGCGGTTCGTACCCGTGCTCGGCGAGCGCCTCACTCGCCACCGTGAGTGCCTTGCGGCGCGCGCGTGACGCCGCGGCAGTGCGCCCCCAAGCTCGTCCATGCTCAGCAGCTGCTCGGTTCAACGCGTCGATGACGGACCGGCCGCTGGTGGTGGACTCCGCAATCGCGTCGGCCATGAGCTTGCCTGCGAGCTCGTACTCCCGGCCAGGAAGTGAGACGTCGATCTGATGGGCCGTTCGCCGATAGAGCTTGGCGGGCCGTCCGGCACCCGGACCCGTGCGTCCGGTCAACCTGGCGAACTCCGTGTCCAGCAGCTTGAGCTCCTCAAGCTTGTCGAGGTGAAACTTCGCCTTGTGATGAGCGACGCCGAGCGCGTCGGCCACCTCATCGCGACCGACTGGGTCTGGTTGAGCGCAGACGTAGAGGTAGATCTCTCGTCGCAGGGGATCTGCCAGCAGGCCGATGCCAGACACGTGATCGGTGAACGTTCGCATGCCGCTCCTGCTCTAAAAGAGAAAATAGTTGACGAAACAATATGTGCGTTCTAAAGTCCAGATTACTGTTCGTTAGATACGGAGGCAACATCATGACTGCCACAGCTTCACCTTCGACCGACCGCAGGGTCGACCCAGCATTTCAAGCATTCTTCGTGTTGCGCACCGTCTTCACGATCGCACCGATCGCCTTCGGCATCGACAAGTTCACCAACATCCTGACTGAATGGACCGTCTACCTCGCTCCTTGGATCGACGACATCGTCCCGGGCGATGCTGATCAGGCCATGAAGACCGTCGGCGTCATCGAGATCGCAGCGGGGCTGTTGGTCGCGTTCGCGCCGCGTATCGGCGCGTATGTCGTGGCTCTCTGGCTCGCCGGCATCATTGTCAATCTGCTGACACTCCAGGCCTTCTACGACGTGGCGTTACGCGACTTCGGCCTGCTCGTTGCTGCACTGGCACTTGGCCGTCTTGCCGCTGTTCATGGCGTACGTGCACCGGTGGACACGGTATGAGCACAGTTGCCGACCTCGAGCTGCTGATCGGCGACGGTCGAGCCGATGGCATCGACCTCGACATCGCAGCGGCTGCGGCTGGCGCGTTCCTCAGTGCGCTCGGCGTGGAATGCGATGACGAGAGCACGGCGCGGACGCCGCGGCGTATGGCAGAGGCTTACGCAGCCCTGCTGACGCCGCGGCGGTTCGAGATGACGACATTCCCCAACGATGAGGGATATGACGAACTGGTCGTGGTCCGATCGATACCGGTGCAGTCAGTGTGCGAGCACCACTTCCTACCGTTCACGGGCGTGGCGCATGTCGCCTACATTCCGGGTGACCGGATCGTTGGCTTGTCCAAGCTGGCACGGGTGGTCGAGATGTTTGCTCGCCGACCACAAGTCCAGGAAAGACTGACTCAGCAGATCGCGAACTGGCTCGAAAGTCGCCTGGCGCCGCGGGGTGTCGGCGTCGTGGTGGTCGCTGAGCACTCGTGCATGACGCTGCGCGGCGTACAGGCGTCTGGCGCCATGACGAGCACTTCGAGCGTACGTGGGCTGCTCCGCGAGAGTCCGCAGTCGCGCGCCGAGTTCTTCGCATGCTTGCCGTCATGAGCCATGCTGAAGTGAGGACGCAGACCAACAGCCGGAGGGTCGCATGACTGCAGAACGGGTTGTGATCGTCGGCGGCGGACTGGCTGGCGCCAAGGCAGCCGTCGCGCTCAAGCATGGCGGGTTCGAAGGATCGCTCACGATCGTCGGCGAGGAGTCGCACCCTCCATACGAGCGCCCGCCATTGTCGAAGGAGTACCTCCAGGGCAAGTCGTCGGCCGACGACATGCTGGTGGTGCCCGCGAGTTGGTACGGCGAGCACCACGTGACGCGCATCGAAGGCGTTGAGGCCAAGCGGATCGACCGGCACGCCAAGCAGGTGCGTCTCGCAGATGGTGAAGACGTGCCGTACGACGAGCTGATCATCGCCACGGGTGCCACTCCCCGTCGGCTCGACATCCCCGGCAAGGACTCAGCGCTGACGCTGCGACGCCTCGAAGACAGCGACGCGCTCAAGGCCGCTTATGGAACGGCGTCCAAGGTCGTGATCATCGGAGGCGGCTGGATCGGACTGGAGACGGCAGCGGCCGCACGTGCTGCTGGAGCCGACACCGTTGTGCTCGAGCGTGAGTCGCTCCCGCTGCAACACGTCCTCGGCGATGAGCTCGCCAACTATTTCGCAGAACATCAGCGCCACAACGGGGTCGACCTGCGTACCTCCACCGAGGTCGGCTCGATCACTGGTTCCGGCCCGTTCGTCGTCCACACCGACGGCGACGATTTCGCCGCCGATGTCGTGGTGATGGGTGTTGGTGCGGCGCCTCGGTCCGGCATTGCCGAGGATGCTGGTCTAGAGGTCGACAACGGCGTGGTCGTTGATGAGATGTTCCGAACAAGTGACCGAGCCATCTACGCCATCGGTGATGTCGCGAACGCTCACAACTCCACGCGCGGCGAGTCGCTACGGGTTGAGCACTGGGACAACGCGATCAGGCAGGGTGAGG
This sequence comes from Aeromicrobium sp., assembly GCA_036676545.1. GTDB lineage: Bacteria > Actinomycetota > Actinomycetes > Propionibacteriales > Nocardioidaceae > Aeromicrobium. The sequence goes on from JAKFCR010000045.1 coordinate 3,276, forward strand.
CCGTTGCAAAAGTCATCCTCGGCGAGGCCGTGAAGTACGACTGGCAGCCGTATTTCTTCAGTGATCAGTTCGATCTCGGAATGGAGTACGTGGGTCGGTCATCAGCTGACGACGAGGTGGTGATCCGTGGTGACAAGGCGTCGGGCGAGTTCATCGCCTTCTGGGTCGCAAGAGGACGATTGACTGCGGCGATGAACGTCAACGTCTGGGATGTGAACGACGACCTCCGGGCGTTGGTTGAACGTAGAGTCGTACGTGAGAGGCTCGTCGATCCCGACACTCCTCTCGCGGAGGTGGCAGATGACCGGTAGACCCGAGCGCTTCAAGCACTTGCCCGAGCCGGTCAAGCTCGAGGACACCATCACGTCGCAGGACGTTGAGCCGGTGCCAGATCCCGAAGGCGGCATGGACACCGATCGTGCGTTCCTGATCCGCTACGGCGCGCTCTGACCGACGGTCGACGCCTGATCGGTCACAGATAGGATCGGGGTGTGACCGAAGCCCCCCGCCTGGACACCGTCGACGTAGCAACAGCCACCCCCGACAAGCCCCAGCCGTGGGCCGAGCTCGGACTCAAGTCGGACGAGTACGACAGCATCCGCGAGATCCTCGGCCGCCGCCCAACGGGTGCCGAGCTGGCGATGTACTCCGTGATGTGGAGCGAGCACTGCTCCTACAAGTCGTCCAAGGTGCACCTCAAGAAGTTTGGCGACCTGCCGCAGGAGACTCCGCTCGGCAAGACTCTCGCCGGTATCGGCGAGAACGCCGGCGTCATCGACATCGGCCAGGGCTATGCCGTCACGTTCAAGGTCGAGTCGCACAACCACCCGTCATACGTTGAGCCCTACCAAGGTGCGGCGACCGGCGTCGGCGGCATCGTTCGCGACATCCTCGCGATGGGTGCCCGTCCGATCGCGGTCATGGACCCGCTGCGCTTCGGCCCGCTCGACGCTGAGGACACCCGCCGGGTCATGCCGGGCATCGTGGCCGGCGTCGGCGGCTACGGCAACTGCCTCGGCCTGCCCAACATCGGTGGCGAGGTCGTCTTCGACGAGTCCTATCTCGGCAACCCGCTGGTCAACGCGCTCTGCGTCGGCGTGCTCCGCCACGAAGACCTGCATCTCGCGTTTGCGAGCGGGGTCGGCAACAAGGTCGTCCTGTACGGCGCGCGTACCGGTGGCGACGGCATCGGCGGTGTCTCCGTGCTTGCCTCCGAGACGTTCGACGCCGACGGTCCAGCCAAGCGTCCCAGCGTCCAGGTCGGCGACCCCTTCATGGAGAAGCTGCTGATCGAGTGCACCCTCGAGCTGTTCAAGGCCGAGGTCGTCAACGGCATCCAGGACCTCGGCGGTGCCGGACTCTCGTGCGCCACCAGCGAGCTCGCCTCGGCAGGCAGCGGCGGCATGCATGTCGAGCTCGACACGGTCCCGCTCCGCGACTCGACCCTCTCGCCCGAAGAGATCCTGATGAGTGAGTCGCAGGAGCGGATGATGGCTGTCGTCGAGCCCAAGCACCTCGACGAGTTCATGGCGATCTGCGAGAAGTGGGACGTCGAAGCCGTCGTCGTCGGCGAGGTCACCGACGGAGACCACCTGGTCATCGACTGGCACGGTCAGACCGTCGTCGACGTACCTCCGCGATCCGTCGCACATGACGGACCGACCTACAACCGCCCGTACGCCCGCCCGTCCTGGCAGGACGCGCTGCAGGCTGATGGCGCCGAGAAGCTTCCTCGCCCGACCAACGGCGACGACCTCCGCGACCAGATAGTCGCTGTGGTCACCTCGCCCAACATGGCCGACAAGTCGTGGATCACCGATCAGTACGACCGCTACGTTCAGGGCAACACCGTGCTGGCCCAGCCAGAGGACGCCGGCGTCATACGTATCGACGCCGAGACGCACCTTGGTGTCGCTGTCTCGACCGACTGCAACGGCCGCTTCGCCAAGCTCGATCCGTACTTTGGCGCCCAGCTCGCGCTCGCCGAGTCCTACCGCAACGTCGCTGTGACCGGTGCGCTGCCGCTGGCCGTCACCGACTGCCTCAACTTCGGCTCGCCGGAGGATCCCGACGTGATGTGGCAGTTCGAGCAGGCGACCCACGGTCTGAAGGATGCCTGCGAGGTGCTCGGCATCCCGGTCACTGGTGGCAACGTCTCGTTCTACAACCAGACCGGCGAGAATCCGATCCTCCCGACGCCCGTCGTCGGAATCCTTGGCGTGATCGAAGACGTACGCCAGCGCATCAAGCAGGGGTTCACCGGCGACGGCTCGCACGTCCTGGTGCTCGGCGAGACTCGTGAAGAGCTCTCGGGTTCGGCCTGGGCAGGCGTGGTCCACGACCACCTCGGTGGCATGCCGCCGGTCGTCGACCTCGCCGCCGAGCGGGCACTCGCCTCGCTGATGGTTGAGGCCGCCAAGACGGGCGTGATCGAGTCGGCGCACGACCTCTCCGATGGTGGTCTCGCTGTCGCGCTTGCGGAGGCGACATTCCGCAGCGGTGTCGGCGTACGAGTTGAGCTCGATGACCCGTTCGTCGAGCTGTTCAGTGAGTCATCGGCTCGTGCGATGGTCGTGGTGAGCGAGGCCCGCCATGAAGAGTTCGTCAGTCTTGCCGAGAAGCACGGCGTCGAGCTGGCATCGGTCGGCCGTACGGGTGGCACGGCGCTCGAAGTCGTCGGGCAGCTCAGCCTCGACGTCAACGAGCTGCGTACCGCGTGGCAGGCAACCATTCCGGCCGCCCTGGCCTGATGGCTCGCCGCCCCGTTCCCCTCGATCGAGAGGAGTTCGCTGCGGTCTGCGCGCGACTCGATGCGGGCTCGACCGATCGCACCGATGTGAAGGCCGCGACGATGCACCTGATCGCCGTGCTGGTCGAGAAGGCGCCGGGCAACAGCGTCGAGGTGCGCATCCCTCCGTTCGCCGCGGTGCAGTGCATCGAGGGTGCACGACACACCCGTGGCACACCGCCTGCCGTCGTGGAGATGGATGCGGAGACGTGGATCGCGCTCGGTCGTGGGCGACTCGATTGGGCATCTGCCACCAAACGAGCGTCCGGCGAAAGATCCAATCTGGCTTACCTATTTCCGCTAGACGCCCAATGACTTAGGGTGGGCTTTGCGACACGGACGCTCGGGGGACGGGTGGGCCCAGTCGCACACGATCCAGGCCTACAGGGGACTTTGCAGCTGCCATGATGCGCGACGTCAATTCGCACCATTCTGACGATCCAGCCCACCGCTGGTCCGCTCTGCTTTCGGGCCTGATCGGCCGCAGACGCGACGCCGTGGTCAAAGCGCTGCGCAACTCGGTCGACAGCGGCTACCCCGCCAACGCCGACGGCGTACGCGTGCTCGTGGCCTACGCGCAGGGGCAGATCAGCGCTCGTCAGTACGTCGCGCAGATCCTTGAAACGCTCGGCTACGTTCCCGCCGCGTACGTCCCCGCACCCGTCGTACGCGCGCCCGAGTCGTGGCACTCTGCCCGCGACGCCGACCCGTGGCGCGCGCCCGGACGCGTACAGGATCCCTGGCGGGACGAGCTGTCCGCGCCCACTCCGACTACGGCTCCCGATGATGGCGGACTCCTGGACTTTGGTGAGTCACGGATCCAGTCGAGGTGGCATCCGGAACGGCGGGAGAGCACCACGGTGACGCGTCCCGCCCAGACCAGCCGGGAGCAGGCGGTGAGGGCCTATATGACAGGTCAGATTCCGATGGAAGAGTTCCTCCGCCTCAACAACGGCTAGGCGCAGCCTGGGTTCAGGCGGTCCTGCCGCGCTTCAGCAGGGTCCAGACGGTTGACTCGGTCGTCGAGTAGCGCGGGAGTCCGTTGTTGTCGCGGTAGGTCTTCACGGCCGCGACCGTCTTGGCGTCGTACAGGCCGTTGCGCGAAGGCGCGAGTCCGGCGGCGGTCAGGGCTCGCTGCAGGCGCCACACGGATTCGCCGATGGACCCGCGCTTGAGCACGCGAGGCGAGTACCCGTACGAGAGCAGCGAGGTCCACGTAGGTCGAGTCGTGTATGTCTTCCTGTCCCAGCCCTTGCTCTCCCGGTACGCCAACAGCGCGTTGAGCGTGTTGGTCGTGAAGGTCCCGCTGACCGTCGCCGGGAATCCGCGTTTTGTCAGCAGGCACTGCAGTGCGGAGACTGCGGAGCCCGTGGATCCGCGCTTGAGGACGGGGTACGACGAGAAGGTGATGTTGACGTTGCACGGCATGATCTTCGTGGTCGGGACCGAACCCCTGCCGACGTCGAGGAAGTCATAGTCGATGTTGATCTTGTAGCCGCCGTACGTGACGTCGACGCCGTTCCAGTACTGGTGGATGCGCTGGTGGTTGCTCCATCCGGCATCACTGAGGTATGGGCCGCCGTCGGTGTTCGCGACCTTGTTGGTCCAGGCGATCCACATGTGATCGGGCAGGGTGAACCCGGCCCTTTTGGCGATGCGCGCTTCGTCGACGGCCTTGATCGCTGCGGAGCCGCTGGAATAGAGCCCCGACTTGTAGCCTGCGGCGTGCAGGCGCTCGGTCCAGGCGTCGGCGAACTCAAGCACGATGTTGTCGCAGGACCTGGTCCGCGCGTACCACTCGATGTCCAGATAGGACACGCTGCCGGTGGCGAAGCCGTATTTCTTGAGCGCGGCGATCGTCTCGTTGGCGTCGGACACAGCCTGGCTGCGAGCCGTCGAGACCGTTGTCGACATCCGCTTCTTCTGGACCCTGCTGTAGGGGTTGTTCTTGAAGCAGGGCGCCTGGTAGCCGACGTGGATCGGGATGAACCGCCAACCGTTGGCGGCGTTCTGTGCTACCCACGCGTAGCTCAGATTGGGCTGGTACGCGTCGCCGCAGTAGCGCGAGTTACCGGAGATGTAGATGCCGATTGCGGTGAACGGAGATCTGAGGTTCCACGCGTCCATGACTTTCTGGTTGGGCGCGACGCAGGCGTCGAAGCCGTAGCCAGTGAAGCTGCCGGGTGCAGGCGGATCAGCGGCCACGGCGGCAGTGGGCGTCACGAGGATCGCGGCGAGGCTGACAGAAAGGACGGTCAGCAGCTTCCGCGCGGTTGGGGAAGTAACCAGGCGCATCCGAAAAGAGTAACCCTCGCAGCGGATTTTGCCGGGACGTCAGACCTGTCGATCGCTGTCAGCCCAGTACGGCTTGCGCAGGTCGCGCTTGAGGATCTTGCCCGACGGGTTGCGTGGCAGGGCTTCGACGATGTCAATCGACGACGGCGCCTTGTAGCCCGCGAGGCGTTCCTTGGCGAAGGCGATGAGCTCGTCCGGCTCGACGGCCTGGTCGGGCTTGAACGCGACCACGGCTTTCACGGTCTCACCCCACTTGTCGTGGGGAACGCCGATGATCGCCACCTCGGCGATGCTCGGGTGCTCGGCGAGCACGCGCTCAACCTCGGGCGAGTAGACGTTCTCGCCACCCGTGATGATCATGTCCTTCAGTCGGTCCTCGATGAACAGGAAGCCGTCCTCGTCGACTCGTCCCAGGTCGCCCGTACGGACCCAGCCGTCCGGGGTGATGAGCTCAGCCGTCGCCTCAGGCTTGCCGAGGTAGCCCGCCGTGGCCTGTGGTGTGCGGAACCAGACCTCGCCGGATTCGCCGGTCGGGACGTCCTTGAGTGTCGACGGGTTGACGATGCGCAGCTCGGCCTTGGCAACCGGCAGTCCAGCCGACACCAGTCGCTCCGGATGAGACTCGTCGCGGTGCGCGGCGTCGTTGAGGACGGTGATGACGCCGCCGAACTCCGTCATGCCATAGACCTGCTGGAACTCGGTGTTGGGCCACGCCTTCATCGCTTCGCGCAGGATCGGCAGCGGCATCGGAGCAGCGCCGTAGCCGAATCCCTTGAGCTTGCTGAACAGAGCCATCGCATCGGGGCCAGCGGCGATCAGGGCTGCCACGACTGCCGGCACCAGGAACACGTGGGTGCTGCCGGCCATGATGCCGCCGGCCAGCTGCATCGCGTCGACCTCGCTGATGATGTAGCCGGGGATGCCGACGACAGGTCCGAGCAGCGCGTATGAGGTGCCGCCGACGTGGAACATCGGCATCGCCACCAAGGCCATGTCGTCGTCTTCGTATGTGGTGTCTCCGATGCCGTTGATGCTGTGCTCGACCATCGCGTGCTGGCTCAGCTGTACGCCTTTGGGTCGGCCGGTGGTGCCCGAGCTGTACATCACGACGCAGATGTCGTCGGGTTCGACCTCAGGCTGCCGGTCAGTGGGCTCACCGGCTGCCAGCCATGCTTCGTACTCGTCGTCTGGCCCGCCGATGATGATGACCTTCTCGATGTGGTCGAGGCGATCGCGTACGAGGTTGAACTGCTCGAGCAGCGAGTGGCCGACGAGCACGACCTTGGCTCCGCAGTCATTGATCACGTAGTCGAGCTCGTCGCCGGCCAGACGCCAGTTGACGACGGTGGTCGCAGCGCCGAGGTGACAGCCGCCAAGGAGTACCTGCAGGACGACGGGGTTGTTCTTGTCGAGGATCGCGACCCGGTCGCCGCGCTGCACGCCGTCCGCCTTGAGTGCGCCGGCCGCGTGGCGTACGGAGTCCCACGCCTCGGCCCACGACCAGGTGCGTTCACCGAAGATCCAACACGGCTTGTCCGGGCTGTCAGTCGCTCGGAACTCGAGGAAGTCGGGAAGGAACGTGGCTGGCGGGATGGTGAATGTCATGCGAACTCCTCGGCAGTGTGACCCGGATCACGACAGCGTACGCGACCCGAGCCCATCAGCGCACAGGTGTGATCACTTTTCGAGAATCGAGGCGATGCGTTCGAGCGTGTTGCGCATGCCGACCTTGGCGGCGGGCGCCATCTTGCTGTGCTTGAGGTAGAACTTCTGCTTGTCCTGCGAGACGTCCCACGTCTCCTTCACGAGAGTGCCGCCCTCGACAGGTTCCAGCTCGTAGCGCCAGATCCGACCGCCGACCAGGCCCTTGGCGCCCGTCGTCTTCCAGGCAATGCGGCGATCCTGCTCGAACTCGACGACCTCGTTCGACGTCTTGTAGCCGACGCCCAAGTGCATCGACATGCCGAACCTGGTGCCGAGCTGGAGAGGTCGCGAGGCTTGGCGCGTGCCCTGGACTGTGCCGGACCCGTCGATCTCGGAGTGCTTGGCCGCGTCCGACAGCAACGCGAAGATGCGGTCGGCAGGTGCGTTGATCGTGCGTTCGACGGTTATCTGGTCTGAGCTCATGTGTCCATTCAAGCGGGGTTGGTCCTGAGCTGGGCATGTGGTCGACGTGATACGCGGCAAGTGGGTCTTGGGGCGTGGTAGCCCGTACACTTGAGCACGTGCCCCGCGGAGATGGACGCCTCACCCACGACATCGATCCCCAGGACGCCGGACCCCAGGATGCCTGTGGCGTCTTCGGCGTCTGGGCTCCCGGTGAAGAGGTCGCCAAGCTGACCTATTTCGGCCTGTATGCGCTGCAGCACCGCGGACAGGAGTCCGCCGGCATTGCCGTGAGCAACGGCAAGCAGATCCTGGTCTACAAGGACATGGGACTCGTCTCCCAGGTGTTCGACGAGTCGACGCTCGACTCGCTCAAGGGCGAGCTCGCAATCGGCCATGCCCGCTACTCCACGACCGGCTCCAGCGTGTGGCACAACGCGCAGCCGACGTTCCGCCCGACAGCGCAGGGCTCGGTCGCCCTGGGCCACAACGGCAACCTCACCAACACCGCTGAGCTGATCGAGATGGTGCGCCAGCGCGAGGGCCTCGCAGGCAATGCCAGCAAGGGCGAGACCGCGACCAGCGACACCTCGGTCATGGCGACCCTCCTCTCCTCGTTCCCCGATCGCTCGGTCGAGGAGGCAGCGCTCGAAGTGCTGCCCAAGCTGCGGGGTGCGTTCTCGCTCGTCTTCATGGACGAGAACACGCTCTACGCTGCACGTGACGCCCAGGGAATTCGCCCCCTCGTACTCGGTCGCCTCGAACGCGGTTGGGTTGTCGCCAGCGAGACGGCTGCCCTCGACATCGTCGGCGCCTCATACATCCGTGAGATCGATCCCGGTGAGTTCATCGCGATCGACGAGAACGGTCTGCGCAGCGAGCGGTTCGCGAAGGCTGAGCCCAAGGGCTGCCTCTTCGAGTTCGTCTACCTCGCCCGACCCGACACCACGATCTCCGACCAGCGGGTGTTCTCCGTGCGCGCCGAGATCGGTCGCCGGTTGGCACGCGAGTTCCCCGTCGAAGCCGATCTGGTCATTCCCGTGCCGGAGTCCGGCACGCCGGCCGCGATCGGCTACGCCGAGGAGTCAGGCATCCCGTTCGGCCACGGTCTGGTCAAGAACTCGTACGTCGGCCGCACCTTCATCCAGCCCTCGCAGACCCTGCGTCAGCTCGGCATCCG
>JAKFCR010000046.1:0-2458 GCA_036676545.1 Aeromicrobium sp.
CAGCGCGATTGAAGCCAGCACTGCGAGCACAGGGACGCGGTCCTCGAGGTACGGATAGATCTGCCAGTGCGTCAGGTAGATGTACAGGGATGCCGCCGCGAGGAGCCCAACCGCGCGAGAAACAAAGCGGGGCATACGAACCGCTGGCGCCCAGATCAACAGAAGCACGCCTGTGATGATGACTGCTTCGCGCAGCAAGTCATCAAAAAAGCCGATTGTGGCGGCGGCAGCGACGACTGAGACAAGGACTCGCTGCGGGTGGGTCCGGGCCACTGCAACAACCCAGCCGAGCATGAAGCACCAGAGCACGATCAACGCCGTGTAGCGCTCGGTTGCTCCCGCTTCGACACCCGTGACGGCGTACCGGACCGCCAGCGAACCCAGCAAGACCGACATCGCAAACATGAACGGCGCGCGGCGCTCGGTCCGGTGCAGCCATGGGATCGCCAGCGCGACGAGTGCGATGAGCTGGGTCCAGATGATCGCCTCGAGGAACCAGAACTGCCATTGGACTGTCCATTGGTCGCTGCCGACCACGCCATTGAGGAAGAAGACTGTGCCCGGTTCATACGTGCCGATCACCAACGCCACTGCGCCGATCCAGACCATGCACGGCAAGGCCAGCTGCACCAGCGACCCGACTCCGGAGCGAAGCGTCTCGACTCCACGGCGGTCGAGCTGGAACCGCGCAAAGTTGTAACCCACGACGGCGAGCAGCAGGTGCGCCCCACCCGGAATCGTCCACAGGTTGCCGTGGGTGCCGACGATCAGCAGGATCGCCAGCGCGCGCAGCACGATGGACATCTCGACGCGAACGCCGCCGCGTCGGGATCGAAGCCTCGGCGCCTCGACCAGGTCGGCAATCGTTCGCCGGTGCCAGTCCGTGGGGAGATCGATGCCCTCGCCGGCCAGCCTCATGGAGAGCTCGACATACGACAGCGAGTCGCCACGCAAACTGGTGAAGCTGTCGCTGGGTGCTGCGTCGGGGCGAGCCAGCAGCTCGGCGTACATGTCGCGGACGATCTCGAGACGACTCCTGCCCGCGTCAGCTGCACGCGTCGGCGTACCAGCCGAGTCGAGCAGCCGGGCTTGGCGCTCAAGGGCGGCGTAGTCGGTCTTGCCGTTTGAGGTGCGCGGCATGTCCCGAAGTCGCCCGACGCCCACGACGTGCCCTGGCAGACCACAGCGCTGGGCAACCACCGCGCGAGCGAGCTCTACTTCGGCATGCCAGTCGACAAACGCGTGTACGCGATCGCCCACCGACACACAGCGCGCAGAGAGCCCTTCGCCAAGCAGCACGCGCTCGACTTCGTCGAGATCGATGCGCAGTCCGAACACCTTGGAGACACGGCTGCGGCGCCCGACCCACTCGTACGATCCGTCGGCGTGCTGCCGGGCAAGGTCGCCGGTACGCAGCTCGGCGAGCTCGGGTCCGTTCGCGAGATCGTCCTGGGAAGTCGCATAGCCCATCATCACGTTGGGCCCGCTGTAGACGAGTTCGCCAACGGCGTCGTCCGTGGACTCCGGAACATGGGCGAGACGGAACGATCCGCCGGGCACCGGAACGCCGAGCGCCTCGGGGCGTTCGAGGGCGAGATCGGGCGGCAGGTACGCCATCCGCGCGGTCGCCTCGGTCTGCCCGTACATCGCGTAGAAGTCCCACCCACGCTCGCGGCCGAGCGCGGCGTACGCGGCGATGCGCTCAGGAGCGAGGCGCCCGCCTGCCTGCGTCACGTGGCGAAGCGACGGGAGGTCGCGCTCGGCGAAGTCCGTCGAGTCGAGCAGGTCGAAGGTGTACGGCACGCCAGCGAATGAAGTGGCCTGCGCCTCGGCGGCGAGCGACCAGAGGCACTCGTCGACCACCGACAAGTCGGTGACCACTAGGCCAGCCCCGCTGAGCACGTGGCTGTTGACCACCGAAAGCCCGTAGCAGTAGTGCATCGGCAAGGTCGTGATCGCGCGATCACCCTCACGGATGTCGAGGTACTCCGCGATGCTGCGGGCGTTGCTGACGATGTTGTCGAGCGACAGCCGCACCAGCTTGGGAGATCCGGTCGTGCCCGACGTCGACATCAGCAGCGCGAGGTCCGGGTGCAGCTCATGGCGCGAACCCTTGCGGCGCTCCACAAAGCTGCCGTGCGCCGGATCGAACACGACGTCCGGGTCATACGCGCCGATGATCGAGTCGAGATTGACGGGACTGTCACCTGGCACGAGGAGCACGGCGTGGCCGTGCGACATCGCGGCCAGGTACGCCGTCAGCGACTCGGGCGTATTGGCACCACCAACGACAACGAGGCGCTTTTCGCCCGCGAGAACGTCACCGACCGCGTCGATGCGGTCGCTGAGCTCCGCGAACGTCACCGCATTGCCAGGCGAGATCAGTGCAGGGCGCTCGCCGTTCGCGCGGAGCGTGCCGAAGGCGTTGCTGGTGGTGATCATTGTGAGGCCACCCCCA
>JAKFCR010000047.1:0-8589 GCA_036676545.1 Aeromicrobium sp.
GGAATTTCACCGGCTCAACCGTTGCCTCACCGAAGTGTGGCCGCGGGTCGCGGACTATAACCGCCGGTTCGGAATTACACCGACCCCGGAGCACGCGAGCGTTCAATACTGGTTGCTCGTGGTCAAAGTCTAGCGGCTGAACGTCAGTCGGTGGTGTGACGTTCGGCATGCGACCGCAGCAAGGCGATCATGGCGTCGGGGTCGTCGGCACCGAACACCGCTGACCCGGCGACGAACATGTCGGCGCCTGCCTCAGCGCAGCGCTCGATCGTCTCCAGCGACACTCCCCCGTCAACCTGGAGCCAGATGTCGCCGCCGTGCTTGTCGATCAGCTCGCGGGCGCGTGCCACCTTGGGCAGGCAGGAGTCCATGAATGACTGCCCGCCGAACCCCGGCTCGACCGTCATGATCAGGATCATGTCGATCTCTGGCAGCAACCCCTCGTACGGCTCCAGAGCCGTGTCGGGCTTGACTGCCATCGATGCGCGGGCGCCCTGACCACGGATGTTGCGGGCGAGCTGCAACGGGTCGCGGGCTGCCTCGACGTGGAACGTGATGCTCTTGGCGCCTGCCTCGGCGAACTCGGGGGCCCATCGATCGGGATCCTCGATCATCAGGTGGGCATCGATCGGCTGCTTCGCGACCTTGGCGAGCGCTTCGATCACCGGTGCACCAAGCGTCAGGTTGGGCACGAAATGGTTGTCCATCACATCCATGTGGAGCCAGTCTGCGCTCGAGATGCGAGCGGCTTCGGACTCAAGGTTGGCGAAGTCTGCCGCCAACATGCTTGGCGCGATCTGGATGCCCATGGTCAGACAGTATCGGTGCGTCTGAGGGTCACCATGAACATCGCGTCGGTGCCGTCGATGTGCGGCCACAGCTGACGCGATGCCTCGACCTGAATGTCTGTCCGAGCGGCCGTCACGGCGTCGACCACACCCGTCGTCTCGGCCAGGTGAGGTGAGCAGGTCGCGTACACGACGACTCCCCCAGGTCGGACGAGATCGAGTGCTCGGTTGAGCAGAGCCATCTGCAGCGGGACCAGTGACTCGAGGTCCTCGGGTACCCGGCGCCACCGTGACTCCGGGCGGCGTCGCAGGGCACCCAGCCCGGTGCACGGGGCATCGACCAGCACGCGATCGAACGACCCTGCCTCCCACGGACCGTGGCGCCCGTCGAACGTCGTGACCTCGACATTGTCGAGAAGGTGGACACCCTGACGTACGAGCTCGGCACGATGCTCCAGCACCTCGTTGGCGACCAGCGACGCTCCACGCTGACCGGCGATCGCACCGAGCAGCGCTGCTTTGCCGCCCGGGCCGGCGCACAGGTCGAGCCACTGCTCGTCGGGTCCGTCGAGCGGGGCCTCAGCGAGGGTGATCGCGACGACCTGCGAGCCCTCGTCCTGTACGCCCGCACGACCGTCGCGTACCTGAGGGATGTCTCCGGGCGCTCCACCTTCGAGGATTCGCGCGTACGGCGAGAGCGTTCCGGGCGCACCTGGCAGGTCCTCGGGCTTGCACAGACCTGGTCGAGCCACGAGAGTCACCCGCGGTGCGGCATTGTCCGCCGCGAGAAGCTTGTCGATCTGGGTCGCGTGCCCGCCCAGCGCTTCGGTGAGAGCCTTCACGATCCATAGCGGGTGCGAGGTACGAATCGCTCGGGCCTCGTCGCCTTCGAGCCCTTCTGAGACCTTGTCGAGCCAGCCTTCGAGGTCCTTCTGCCCGATCTTGCGGAGCAGCGCATTGGCGAAGTGCACCGGCTTGTGGCCGATCTCCCGACGTACGACATCCACCGTCGTCGACACCGCCGCGTGCGGCGGCACCCGCATGCTGAGCAGCTGGTGGGTGCCCAACCGCAGTGCATCGAGCACGGGCGGGTCGATGCCCGCGAGGCCCTTGCTGGCGACACTGCCGATGATCGCGTCGTACGTACCTTGGCGGCGCACAGTTCCGTGCACCAGCTCGGTCGCGAACGCCGCATCGCGACCCTCGATCGAGTTCTCCTTGAGCATGCCCGGAAGCAGGAGGTTCACATATGAGTCACGCTCGGCCACGGCGCGAAGCACGTGGAACGCGACCATCCGTACGGGATCAGTCATGCGAAGGACGAATCGTCGGGGACGGAGGTGCCACGTGCCCAGTCGGCAGCGGGCATCAGCTTCTTGCCCACCGGCTGGACGTCGCCGAGGATCACGTCGGTCGTCGTGGTGCCGACCCTGATCTCGCGCTTGCTGATACCGAGCTTGCCGGGCGTCAGCGTGCGCTCGTCCGCAATGCGAGGGGGGCCGACCTTGAGACGCTGATCCGCAAAGGTAGTCCAGGCGCCGGGGGCAGGTGTGCAACCGCGGATGTGCCGGTTGATCGCGAATGCTGGGCGGTTCCAGTCGATTCGGGCGTCATCCGTCGTGAGCTTGTGCGCGTACGAGATGTTTTCGCCCGGCTGCGGGATCGCCGAGATGTCGCCGTCCTCGATGTGATCGATGACGTCGACGAGCAGCTTGCTCCCCCACTCCGAGAGGCGCGCAAGCAGTGTCTCCGCCGTGTCGTCGTCGCGGATGAGCTCGGTGATGGTGCCAAGGGTCGGGCCTGCATCGAGCTCCTCGACGAGGCTGAACACCGTGGCGCCGGTGACCTCGTCACCGGCCATGATCGCGCGCTGCACAGGTGCAGCTCCGCGCCAAGCGGGAAGCACCGAGAAGTGCAGGTTGACCCAGCCGTACTCGGGGATGTCGAGCGCCTCGCGGCGGATCAGCGCGCCATAGGCAACGATCGGGATGCAGGCGGGTTCGAGCTCGCGCAGGCGCGCCATGAACTCCGGATCGGACGGCTTTGCAGGCTTGAGCACCTCGATGCCGTGCGCTTCCGCAGCGACAGCAACCGGCGATGGCGTCAGCGTGCGCCCGCGGCCCGCAGGGGCATCCGGGCGGGTGATCACGGCGACCACGTCGTGGCGGCTGGCGACGAGCGTTTCGAGGGTCGGCACGGCAGCCTCCGGCGTACCTGCAAACACGACTCTCACGGAGCGAGTCTAGGCGTGCGACTAGAGCGACTGAGGGTCGACCTGAATGCGCAGCGCTGTCTGCTTCGCTGCACTGCGTTCGGCAGCGGCCGCCTTGAGACCAGCGGCCAGCTGCGTGCCTTCGCGGCGCGGTGCACGCAGGATCAGTCGTTGGCCGGCTTGATCGTCGCGAGGGTCGACGGGCACGGGTCCCAGTACCTCGGTGTTGGGGGTCCACGTGCGGGTCGCCAACTCGGCGAGAACGTCATCTGACGCATCGACTGTCGCCAGTCGGGCGGTCGGGGGCAGATGTGTCTCGGCTCGGCTCGCCAGCTCGCGGGCGGCGAAACCGGCTGGGTCAGATCGTACGAGCGCCTGCAGCATGGTGGCGTCACCGACAGCAATCGCGCTGGCACCGGGACCACCCAGCGCGAGGGCGTTGAACCAACGCCGATGCGCTTCTTCCTCGACGCGGATGTCATCGCGACCTGTCATCAACCACGTGTCGAGCAGCACGACGACGTCGTAGCCACCCGGAACGTGCGGCTCGGCTCCCGGCGTGGCCAGTACTAGCACGCGCCCCGGCTCAACATCGTCGAGGACCGTGTCGCCGCCCGACGTCACCACCTGGAGATCGGGGAATGCTTTGGCGAACTCTTCGGCCGTACGGAGCTGGCCGACCACGGGAGCCCGGAGCTTGGTGCCCCCGCAGCTGGCGCACACCCAGCTGGGCGCCGCCGTCGCGCACCACCTACAGGCAATCGGCGCTGACCCTGACGTCTGTACGAGGGGTCCCTGGCAGGTCGTGCACCTTGCCGGGTGACGGCAGTCCTGGCACGAGAGCGACTCGCGGTAGCCGCGGCGAGGCACCTGCATGAGCACGGCGCCTGCGGCTGCACGCACCGCACGGAACACCCCCTGTGGGAGCCTGGCCGGCGCAGACCCTGCTGTTGACCCATCCGTGACCTCGAGACGTGGCCACGCGGCACGACGCTCCGTCTGCTCAGCGATGAGCTCGGTGCACCAGCCGCCCTCGACGAGAGATTGACCTTCAGCCGTCCGGGCGTAGCCGCCGATCAGCAACGCCGTCGCCGATGCCGTGGCGCGGAGCAGAAGCACCTCGCGGGCGTGCGGGTAGGGGGCACGAGGCTCGGCGTAGAGATCGTCGCCGTCGTCCCACATCGCCACAAGTCCGAGGTCATGCACCGGCGCAAAGGCCGCCGCCCGCGTGCCGAGGACGACCTTCACCTGTCCCCGCGACACCGCGAGGAACGCGGCGTAGCGCGCGGCGGGCGTGGACGCCGCAGTCAGCACGACGTGGTGTCCCTTGCCCAGCACCTCGGTGAACGCCGCGTCCCAGCGCGCGACATCTCGTACATCAGGAACGCAGACGATCGAACCGCGACCGCTGTGCAGCGCCGCCAGAACAGCTTGAGCGACCGCTCGCGAAGGGTCCTGACCTGGCGTCGCGCCCCACCAGGCTCGAGGACTGTCTCCAGCACGGATCGAGCCCAGGAACTCGGGCCCATGCGCGTGTGCACGCCAAATGGCCGCATCGACCTCAGGCAGCTCCCCCGCCTCAGACTCACGTACGGATGCCTCTGCCCGTGCGTGGCGAGGTGGGATCGCCATACGCAGCACGTCACCCAGCGTGCCGGCGTAGCGATCGGCGACGGCTTGAGCGAGCTCGAGGACTTCTGGTCGCAGGACCGGCTCCGAAGAGACGACCTTGGCGATGAAGGCGAGCTTGCCAGCGTGCTCGGAGTCGTCGACACGATCAGTCACGAAGCCATCGACCAGTCGCCCGGCGAATCGGACCTTGACCCGACAGCCGACGACGACCAGCTCGTCGAGCGTGGTCGGCACGAGGTAGTCGAAAGGCCGATCGAGGTGCGAGAGCCCGGTGTCGACGGCGACCTGCGCGACCGGAAGCCGAGGAGCTGCTTCGAGGACCGGCTTGGCCTTGGCCGCTCGATTGCGAGGCGGGGTCGACTCGGGAACCAGAGCAAGCTGCTCCGGCTCTGTCGCCTTGCTCCCGTCGCCCGTCACGGTGCAGTTCTACCAGCAGGCGCCGACGTCGAGGCGTCGTGGACAATTGGAGCGCATCAGCCACACGCAGCAGAGGACGTCATGACCGAGAATCAGTACCTTGACCGCATCGCCGACGCCGGCGCGTTCATCGTGGCGGAGTCCGAGGCCCAGCTGTACGCGAGCCGTGGCGAGAGCGGATTTACCAAGCTCAGCAAGGGCACTGGAAACACCGATCTGTACACAGTCAACGGCACCGACAAGTACATCGCCCACATGATCGGCACGACGAGCTCGAGCACGGGTCGGTTCACCTGGGCATGGGGCTACTTGCCCGGCGAGGTGACCGGTCCCACGATCGTCCACGACATCCGTACGCAGGGCGTGAAGCTCGGCATCCCCGAGCTCGCCGAGGCCGACTTCGCGAGCGAGCCCCGCCTCATGCAGCGCGTGCTGCAGGCGTCGGCGGCCATCTCCCGGGTCTACACGCCGGTCGTGTTCCAAACCGACAACGACGACACGGGCTACTTCCTGATCGACGGGTTCCAGATGCCGCCCGCGACTTCGGCCGATCTGCTCCAGACCATCGAGACGGTCATGGCCGGGCCCGGCCGCCCGCGCGACATCCGCCGTGCCCTTCACCAGTACGCAGCGACACGACGCCTCGGCTTCGCCGAGCAGGACGATGCAGCATTCCTGCAGGCCGAGGACGGGACGTTGATCATCGGTCTCGAAGGCGACAAGATCACCGGACTGGGCGTGCAGGACGCAGAACAGCCCTCGCCGTAGCGAGGGCTGTTCAAGCGAGCTGGCGGTCTCAGGCTCCTGCAGCAGCCTTGAGCGCGTCAGCGCGGCTCGTGTCTTCCCACGGCAGACCGGGACGACCGAAGTGGCCGTATGCGGCTGTCTGCGCGTAGATCGGACGCAGCAGGTCGAGGTCACGAACGATCGCGCCGGGACGCAGGTCGAAGACCTCGAGGACTGCTTCGCGGATCTTGTCGACCGGGACCGTCTCGGTGCCGTAGGTGTCGACGTAGAAACCAACCGGGGTCGAGACGCCGATCGCGTAGGCGACCTGGACCTCGGCCTTGGTGGCGAGACCCGCAGCCACGATCGTCTTGGCAACCCAACGCATCGCGTAGGCAGCCGAGCGGTCAACCTTGCTCGGGTCCTTGCCGGAGAACGCGCCGCCACCGTGGCGGGCGTAGCCGCCGTAGGTGTCGACGATGATCTTGCGGCCGGTCAGACCGGCGTCACCCATGGGGCCGCCGATGACGAAGTTGCCGGTCGGGTTGATGTGGACCTTGTAGTCCGACGAGTCGATGTCGTACTGACCGAGGACTTCGTCGATGACGTGCTTCTGGATGTCGACGGCGAGCTGGCTCTCGAGATCGATGCCGGCCTCGTGCTGCGAGGAGATGACGATCGCCTCGACGCGTACGGGCTTGTCGTCATCGTCGTACTCGATGGTGACCTGGGTCTTGCCGTCCGGACGCAGGTAGGGCAGCGTGCCGTCCTTGCGCTTGGCCGTCAGCTGCTCCGCGAGGCGGTGGGCGATCGTGATCGGCAGCGGCATGAGCTCGGGAGTCTCATCGCACGCGTAACCGAACATCAGGCCCTGGTCACCGGCACCCTGGAGGTCGAGCGGGTCAGTGGCGCCGCCGACGCGTGCCTCTTCGGCACGGTCGACGCCCTGGGCGATGTCGGGGCTCTGTGCGTCGAGAGTCACCTGCACGGCGCAGGTCTCTCCATCAAATCCCTTGACCGACGAGTCGTAGCCGATCTCGATGACGCGGTCGCGAGCGATACGGGCGATGTCGACGTATGCCTCGGTGGTGACCTCGCCACCGACCAGCACGAGGCCGGTGGTCACGAAGGTCTCTGCGGCGACACGGCTCTTGGGGTCTTTGGCCAGCAACGCGTCAAGGATGCTGTCGCTGATCTGGTCGGCGATCTTGTCCGGGTGTCCCTCGGTGACGGACTCGGACGTGAACAAGCGGCTCAAGGGTCTTCTCCTGGGTTGAGGTCTGCAGTGAGTCTAACGAGTGAATAGACGTGGAGTTTCGGTCAGTCCATGCGTTGGACGACTGCGTCCAGCACCGCATGAGCCAAGTTAATTTTGGGGCCAAGCGGCACGTCGTCGACGGTGCCATCGGCATCGAGCAAGACAGCCTCGTTGTCCTCGGATCCGAACACCTTGCCGGCCCCCACATCGTTGACGACGAGGAGGTCGCAACCCTTGCGAGCGAGCTTGGCCCGAGCATGCTCGATGACCGAGGCGTTGGCGTCGCCAGTCTCGGCAGCAAAGCCAACGATGACGGGGCGTTTGCTCGTACGTGCTGCAACGAGCTCGGCGAGGATGTCGGGGTTCTCGACCAGCTGGATCTCCGGAGCAACCCCGTCCGAGGCCTTCTTGATCTTGGCATCGACGAACTCGGCCGGGCGGAAGTCCGCTGGTGCCGCAGCCATGATCACGGCATCCGCGTCTACAGCTGCCTGGTGAACCTGCTGGCGAAGCTCTTCGGTGCTCACAACTCGTACGAGATCGGCGCCAGCAGGATCTGCCAGCGACACGTTGGCGGACACGACAGTCACGCGGGCACCACGGGCGACGGCCGCCTCGGCGAGGGCATAGCCCTGGCGACCCGAGGAGCGGTTGCCGAGATAGCGGACTGGATCGAGGAACTCGCGGGTGCCGCCGGCTGAGATGACAACGTGCTTGCCGGCCAGGTCCTGCGCATGGGGCTCGAGGAGCTGGGTGGCGATCTGGAAGATCTGCTGTGGATCAGGGAGGCGGCCCTTGCCGGTGTCAACGCCGGTGAGGCGGCCGACGGCGGGCTCGACGACGACGTGACTACGCTCTCGAAGCGTGGCGACATTGGCCTGGGTCGCGGCGTTCTCCCACATTTCGGTGTGCATCGCGGGGACAAACATCACCGGACAGCGAGCCGTGAGAAGCGTGTTGGTCAGCAGGTCGTCCGCAATGCCGTGCGCAGCCTTGGCCAGGATGTTGGCGGTCGCCGGTGCCACGACGACGAGCTCGGCGCCTTGGCCGATACGTACGTGGGCGACCTCGTCGACGTGCTCGAAGACTTCAGCTTGTACGGGCTTGCCCGACAGCGCCTCCCAGGTGGCGGCACCCACGAAATTGAGTGACGAAACGGTGGGGACGACCCGGACACTGTGGCCCGACTCCGTGAAGAGACGCAGCAGCTCAGCGGACTTGTAGGCCGCGATGCCACCGGACACACCAAGAACTACCTCAGCCATGCCTGCCTCCTAGTTGGAGAGATTCAAGCCTTGTCTGCTGCTGCGGCAGCGGCTGCTGCTTCTGCCTCGGGGTCGATGTCCTCGACGGTCAGCAGGTCAGCGTTGATCTCGCGGAGCGCGATCGACAGCGGCTTCTCCTGCACACCGGTCTCGAGCAGCGGGCCGACATACTCGAGCAGGCCTTCGCCGAGCTGCGAGTAGTAGGCGTTGATCTGCCGGGCGCGCTTGGCGCTGTAAAGGACGAGCTTGTACTTGGAGTCGGCCTTCTCGAGCAGGTCGTCGAGCGGCGGG
>JAKFCR010000048.1:0-1871 GCA_036676545.1 Aeromicrobium sp.
AGGCCGTTCTTGCGGCCATTGGCGAACCGTGTCGCCTCGAAGACACCGATGGCGCCGTCGACGAAGCGGCCGGTGAAGACGGCCGCATCGTCGACGGTCACCGGACCACGTTCAGCGTCGGAGCTGGCAGACCCCCCGAGCGTCGCGTGTTCGCCCCCGATTGGGCGCGTCTTGACGAATGTCTCAAGCATCCCGTTCACCGACGCAATCTGCGAGCCGGTGACGTACTGAGCCATGTCGATGATGTGGGCTCCGATGTCCCCGAGCGCGCCGGAGCCGGCTTTGTCCTTGTCGAGGCGCCAGTTGAGTGGTGCGTTCTCGTCGGTCAGCCAGTCCTGGAGGTACTGAGCACGCACGTGGCGGATGGTGCCGATGCGTCCGTCGGCGACCAGCTTCTGAGCGAGCGCGACAGCTGGCGTACGGCGATAGGTGAAGCCGACCATGGCGCGTACGCCGTTCTTGGCGGCGTCCGCGGCAGCGGCCGTCATGGCTTCGGCCTCGGCGACGGTGTTGGCCAGAGGCTTCTCGCACAGCACGTGCTTGCCGGCCTTGAGTGCCTCGATGGCGATCTCGGCGTGGGTGTCGCCGGGGGTGCAGATGTCGATCACGTGGATGTCGTCGCGCTTGAGCAACGCGCGCCAATCAGTCTCGACGGAGTCCCAGCCAAAACGCTGGGCGACCTTGCCGGCGGCCTCCTCGTTGCGACCACACACAGCGGCCATGCGGGGGTGAAGCGGGAGGTCGAAAAAGGCTGGGGCGGTGCGCCAGGCCTGGGAGTGGGCGGCGCCCATGAAGGCGTATCCGACCATGCCGATCCCGAGGTCGTCAGTCATCTAGCGTGCCTTCCGGTGAATGCTCAGCAGAATGGGGTGGAGTGGGGAAGTGGTGTTGGGGCCTGCGCACCAGGCAGCTGGTGCGCAGGCCCCGTCCTGTCAGGACTCGAAAGCCGACGGGAGGTAGGTGTCGACGTTGTCCTTCGTCACCACGGGCGCGGCCAGCTTGATCTGGCGCGGCACCTCGATCTCGGCGAGGTCGGACATCGACTTGCCCTGGACGATCAGGCGAGCCATCTTGATGCCGTCGGCAGCCTGCGTCGACGGGTAGATGACCGTCGCCTTGAGCACCGTGTTGTCCGCCTTGATGTCGCGCATCACGTTGGCCGAACCAGCGCCACCGATCATCACGAACTCGTCACGGTTGGCGTTCTTGATGGCGGCGAGAACGCCGACACCCTGATCGTCATCGTGGTTCCACAGGTAGTCGATCTTCGGAGCTGCCTGCAGGAGGTTGGAGGCAGCCTTCTCGCCGGACTCGACGGTGAACTCCGCAGCGGTGCGGTTGTTGACCTTGAGGCCACAAGCCTTCAGCGCGTCCTTGAATCCGCGCGAGCGGTCCTGGGTCAGCGGCAGTGAGTCGATACCGGCGATCTCGGCGACCGTCTTGTCCTTGGCACCCTTGGCGTCGTCGCAGACGAACGTTCCGGCCGAGACACCCATGCCGTAGTTGTCGCCCAGGATCGTGCTGCGGGCGGCGAACGGCGAGTTGAACTCACGGTCGACGTTGATCACGACGATGCCTGCGTCCATGGCCTTGCGAGCCACAGCTGTCATGGCTGCACCATCGAACGGCAGCAGGACGATCGCGTCGACCTTGTCGTTGATGAACGTCTCCACCTGTGAGATCTGCAGGTTGACGTCGTTGGTGCCTTCGGCGACCTTGAGCTCGACGTCGTCGTACTCCTTCGCCTGGGCGATGGCCGACTTGGTGATGGAACCCATCCAGCCGTGGTCGGCTGCCGGAGCCGAGAAGCCGATGACGACCTTCTCGCCGGACTTGTCGTTGTCAGTGTTGCTCTTGCCGATGGCGTCGCT
>JAKFCR010000049.1:0-15358 GCA_036676545.1 Aeromicrobium sp.
CAAGATGTCCGACCAGGCCCTCGTTGCAGACCACGACGGCGACATCGCCGGCTTCGTGATCACCCTGCCTCCAGGCGCAGAGTACGACTCGAGCCGCTACCGGTGGTTCGAGGACAAGCTCGTCGACGACTACGTCTACCTCGACCGCATCGTCGTCTCCGACGAGCACCGCCGCCTCGGTGTGGCCTCTAGCCTGTACGAAGAGGTCGAAGGCGAACTCCCGATTGCCTTGGAGGTCTACGAGACCAACGACGTCTCGCTCGCCTTCCACGAGAGCCGCGGCTTCGAAGAGGTCGGCGCGCTGACGGACAACGGCAAGACCAACCTCATGCTCGTCCGTGAACCCGAAGCCGACGAGGCAGCCGCCTAACCACGGTTGACTGCCTCGACCAGCAAGCCCCATGCTCGGGCGCATGCTGCGTACCCCTGATGAGCGTTTCGTAGACCTCCCCGACTTCCCGTTCGAACCGCACTATCGGGAGTGGGAAGGTATGCGCCTGGCGCATCTCGACGAAGGATCCGGCAGCACCATCGTGCTGCTGCACGGTGAACCCACCTGGTCCTACCTGTGGCGCAGCACGATCCCGCCGCTGGTCGAGGCGGGGTACCGCTGCATCGCCCCGGACTTGCCGGGCTTCGGTCGCTCCGACAAGCCCGCCGACGACTGGTACTCGTACGACCGGCTCACCGCGTCGGTCGTCGCGCTCTTCGAGGAGCTCGACCTCACCGATGTGACCCTCGTGGTGCACGACTGGGGCGGCCCGATCGGGCTGCGGGTCGCCACGACCGAGGTACCCGAGCGAGTGTCGCGGATCGTGATCATGGATTCCGGGCTGTTCACCGGCCATCAGAAGATGGGCAAGGATTGGCAGGCGTTCCGCGACTTCATCGACGCCGAGCCCGATATGCCGATCGGCTTCCTGGTCAACAGCGGATGTGCAACGGACCTGCCAGCCGAGGTGGTTGCGGCGTACGAGGCACCGTTCCCGACGGTCGATCACAAGGGAGGCGCGCGAACGCTGCCAGCGCTGATCCCTCAGTCGCCCGACGACCCGGGGGCCACAGAGGGACGGGCCGCCGTAGAGGCGCTCACCCGAGACACCCGGCCGATCCTGCTGCTCTGGGCCGACTCTGACCCGGTCCTCCCACTCGACACGACAGGCCGTGCGATGGAGTCAGCGTTCCCGGTCTCGGAACCCCTCCGCGTCATCGCGAACTCCGGACACTTCGTTCCCGAGGATCAGGGCGCCGTTGTCGCCGATCACATCGTCGAGTGGCTGAGTCGCACGACGTAGGTGCGCTTCCTCGTGAGCAGTGACCGGGCTCCGGCGCTCCCAGGCGATGACGACACCAAAGGCACCCAGGACGACGATCCAGCCGACCACGGCGTCGAGGACCCAGTGGTTACCGGTGCCGATGATGACGATCGTCATCATCGCCGCATAGGCGAGCCCCAGACCCTGAACGATCTTGGGAACTCCAGCGCGGATCAGCACCAGGGCGACCCAAAGGGCCCATCCGGCGTGCAACGACGGGAATGCCGCGAGCTCGTTGGTCATGCCGCCGAGGCCTTTGGGTGCCGACGCATCGGCCCCCCACCAGCCGGCGTAGGAGTAGAAACTCATCACATCGACGTACATGCCCTCAATGAGCCGCGGCGGCGCAGTCGGCATCACGAGATAGAACATCAGACCAATGATGGTGGCGAGGGCGAGTGAGCGCCGCGCGGTGACATATTCGCTGGCGCTACGTCGATAGATCCAGATCAGCACGATCATCGTGACGATGTAGTGCGTCGTCGCGTACCAGAAGCTGCCGAACACGCCCAGCCAGTCGTACTGGACGAACTTGTCGTTGAGCCAGGACTCGATGTCGATGCGCCAGGACTTCTCGAACGTGAGAATGTCGAGAGCGTGGCCGCGCGCCGGTGCGAAGTCGTTGGAGGCCAGCAGACGCGATGCGCTGTAGGCGACGTAGAGCACTGCGAGGAAGGCGAACTCGATTGCGCCACGCTTCATGCGGTGGGCCGAAAAGACCCAGGAGAGCGGTGATTGGCGCGCAGAAGGCCGAGGCGATTCGCTCATGGCACCTCCAGCGTCGTGCGCAGAGGCGCCGGGAGTGTCGCCTCTTGGGATATCTTTTCGCCCCCGGATAACAGGGGCAACCAGAGATGCCCCTGATTTCTTCCCTCAGACGCTACCTGCAAATTGCGACATTTTCCGAGGATCTGCTGCGTTCGCGACGTCTCCGGGACCAGCGAGGGGGAGGTCGCGGGTGGTCACGCGGCCAACGCACAGCGTCGGCTTACCGCGAGTCTGTCTAGACTGCGAGGGTGATCTTCCGACGGGTGGCTGAGGGGCGCCCCTATCCGGAACACGGGTTGAGTGCGGGCCAATGGGCCGAGATCGCGCCTTCCCAGGTGCGACTGGACGACCTCACCACCACCAAGACCCAGCTCGACCTGGAGCACCTGCTCGACGATGACTCGACGTTCTTCGGCGACCTGTTCGCCCACGTGGTCAGCTTCGAGGGCGAGCTGTTCCTGGAGGATGGTCTGCACCGCGCCCTGCGTGCGGCACTCCAGCAGCGCAACATGCTTCACGCCCGCGTCCACTCGATCAGCAAGACGACATGATGGCGCGCACCCTCACGCTCCTCGGGTCAGCTGTCGTCTTTGTCATCGGGTTGATCGCCGGCGTCCAGATGCTGCTGGCCGAACCGCCGGCGCCGCCCGAGGCTGCGACCTGCGAACCACGCACCGTCGCAGCGGGCGACAAGCTCACCAGCAACCTCATCACGGTGAACGTCTTCAACGCGAGCAAGAAGTCGGGACTCGCCAACCGCGTCAACATCAACCTTCAGCGCAACGGATTCCTCGGCGGCGAGATCGGCAACAGCAACAGTGGAGCCAAGCCTGCACCCGTCACAATCCTCACGACCGACGCGAAGGATCCACGGGTCAAGCTCGTCGCTGCTCAGTTCAGCAACAAGGTGCGCTACTCCGTACCCGACATCGCCGTCAAGGAAGGTGTCGTGATCGTGATCGGCGACGGCTTCACCAAGCTCAAGCGCAAGCCCGTACGCAGTATCGTCGCTTCGACCGACGTGACGACCTGCGTGCCGGTCGTCCAGCTGCCGTAGACATGCCTTAGCTCTCGTCCTTGCCCCACCCGGCGAGACGGCCATGACGGCCGACGTCACGAAGACGCTGCTCCGTCTGCTCACGTACCGAGCGCGCAGCGACGATCAACAAGTCGTCATGGACCGAGAGTCGATCCGTACGGTGCGGCACGAACGTCTTGCCATCGCGTACGACCAGCGACACCGAGGCGCCCGCCGGCAGCCGCAGCTCGCCGATCTCGACACCTGCCAGCCTCGAACCCCGGGGGACGCGGATCTGGAGCAGATCTGCCGACACGCGCTCCAACGGGGCCGCCTCGACCTCGACATCGCGCACGTCATCCGAGAGCACGCCGCACCAAGCGGCGAGACGGGCCAGGGGTGCAGCCTGTAGCAACGTGTAGGCGACGACGAACACGAACACGATGTTGAACAGGTCATCGGCGCCTTCGACTCCTGCCGCGAGCGGGATCGTCGCGAGGACGATCGGGACCGCGCCACGAAGCCCCGCCCAGGCGATGAACGACTGTTCGCGCCATGGCCGGTCGAACACTGCAGCGCAGACTGCGATCGACAGCGGACGAGCGATGAAGGTGATGAGTGCGCCCGCGGCCAATCCGGTCCACACGTGCCACCACTCGAAGCTCTTGGGGTCAGCGAGCAGGCCGAGCATGACGAACAGGCCGATCTGCGCCAGCCAACCGATCCCCTCAACGAATGACTTCGTGGCCGTACGGTGTGGCAGTTCGGTGTTGCCCAGCACCAGC
Source organism: Aeromicrobium sp. (assembly GCA_036676545.1). GTDB lineage: Bacteria > Actinomycetota > Actinomycetes > Propionibacteriales > Nocardioidaceae > Aeromicrobium. Next base: position 3,888 of record JAKFCR010000049.1, read on the forward strand.
GCCGCGATGTAGACCGCTGCGAAACCGCTGGCGTGGATTGTCGCCGCCGACGCGTACGCGAGCACCGTGAACGCGAAGACGACAAGCGGATAGAGACCCGATGCTGGCAGGGCGACCCGGCGCAGCAGGCTGGCTCCCACACGACCGATGACGAAGCCGAAGATCGCACCGACGACCAGCTCGAACACAATCAGTCCGGTGAACGCCCACGCTCCCTTGTCCACGAGGTCGCCGGCGCTGATCGCAACGACGAGTACGACGATGGGTGCGTCGTTGAGTCCAGACTCGACCTCGAGCGTTCCGGTCACGCGGTGCTTCAGCGGCACGGTGCGAAGGACCGAGAACACCGCTGCGGCATCCGTCGGCGTCATGACCGCGGCGAGCAGGAAGGCGAGCTCCCAGTCGAGATCAAGCAGGTAGTGCGCGCCCAGCCCGACAACCACCACGCTGATCGCCGACCCGAGGGTGGCGAGCAGAAGCCCGAAACCCATCGAGGGCTGGATGTGCTCCCACTTGGTCGACAAACCACCTTCGGCGAGGATCAGCACCAGGGCCGAGAAACCGAGCACGAGGGCCAGGTCGGCGTCGTCGAATGGGACTCCGAGACCCGCGTTGCCAAGAAGCAGTCCCAACGCCAGGTAGACCAGGAGCGACGGAAGACCGGCCGTGACGGAGAGTCGAACGGCGAGGATCGCCAGGATCAGGACGCCCGAGCCGATCAGCAGAAGCTGGTCGAGCTCGTGGACTTCCACGCGGCCTCCCTGGACTCGACGGAACACGATTCTATCGGGCGGCCACGCGGGGGCTGACCAGCGTGCAGAACTCCCCACAAAGTCGAGTGGCGGGCGCTTCCCGACCGCGTACGGTTGGCCCGATGGACCGGCGTCGAGTGCTCAGCCTGATGGCGCTTTCAGGCCTCGCCGCCTGTGCGCCATCAAACGAGAAGGGGCGGTCAGTGGAGACCATCACGTACGGGGGCGACCCGTCACAGTTCGGCGAGCTCACTCGCGCACAGGGCGCTTCGAAGGGTGTCGTCGTGGTGATCCACGGCGGGTTCTGGAAGTCCCTGTACGACCTCTCGCTCGGCCGACCCCTCGCCGCATCGCTGGCCAGAAGTGGCTGGGATGCCTACAACGTCGAATACCGGCGCGTCGGGAACGGCGGCGGCTGGCCCACCACCTTTGACGACGTCAGCGCTGGCATCGATGCCCTTTCCGGCGTCGAGGGTCTCGACACCTCCACTGTCGTCACGTTGGGACATTCGGCCGGCGGCCACCTCGCCGTACTGGCCGCTGGCCGCACGGCCCCTACGGTCGCCGTGACCGCGGCCATTTCCCAGGCCGGCGTGCTCGACCTCGCGGCGGCCAGCAAGGAAAACCTTGGATCCAGTGCCGTGAACGCATTCATGGGCGGTGACGCTCTCGCACTTGCCGACCCGACGGCGCAGATCCCGCTCTCAGTGCCGGTGCGATGCATCCACGGCATTGACGACGACATCGTCCCGATCAGCCAGTCGATCGGCTACGTTGAGCGGGCGAATCAAGCAGGCGGAGACGCTGAGTTGATTCGCGTCGAGGGCGATCATTTCGTCGTCATCGATCCGTCGTCGCAGGCTTGGGTGCGCACGTTGAAAGTCCTGGAGGCTCTGTGATCTACGGATTTGTGGTCACCTTCTTTCGCGCGTTCAACGCGATCACCGGCCACAAGACGATCCGGCTGGGCGAACGTCGGCTGCCCAAGGACACCGGAGCCGTACTCGCGATCAACCACACGAGCTACGTCGACTTCACCTACATCGGGATCGACGCCAAGCGTCGCGACAAGCGATTCGTACGCTTCATGGCCAAGATCGAGCTCAAGAAGAATCCCGTCATCCGGTTCCTGATGTGGGGCTGCCAGGTGATCGCCGTCGATCGATCGGCTGGTGCCGACGCCTACCGTGCCGCCGTCGACGAGCTCCGCAAGGGCGAGATCGTCGGTGTCTATCCCGAAGCGACGATCAGCCGCAGCTTCGAGATCAAGTCCCTGAAGTCCGGCGCTGCCCGTATGGCGATCGAGGCGGACGTGCCAATCATCCCGTGCATCGTCTGGGGCTCCCAGCGCATCGCGACCAAGGGCCTTCCCCGCAATCTCGGTCGGACCAAGACACCGGTCATGGTGTCGATCGGTGATCCGATCCCGCCGTCAGGCACACCCGAGGAGCTCAGCGCCACGTTGTACGCGGTCATGTCGACATTGCTGCTCGAGGTACAGCAGGCGTACGGGCCGCACCCCTCGGGCGAGAATTGGGTGCCGGCACGGCTCGGCGGCTCCGCCCCGACGCTCGCCGAAGCCAACGCGCTCGACCAGTCCTGACAGGCAGAATGGGCGCCCCTGATAGGGGCGCCCATTCTTCCTCAGTCTGCTCAGCTCTTGAAGGCGTCCTTGACCTTCTCGCCAGCCTGCTTGAGGTTGGACACGGCTTGATCGCCTCTGCCCTCCGCCTCCAGCGACTCGTCATCGGTCGCCTTGCCGGTGGCCTCCTTGGCTTTGCCCTTGAGGTCATCGGTTGCGTTCTCGATCTTGTCATCGAGTCCCATGATCTGTCCTTTCGTCGGTTGTGTGACTGGTACCCAGCGGCCCGCGCCGTACACGTCGCGTCAGCATCCCGATTTCTCGATTTTGCCTCCACCGACAGCAGTGAGGTGCTTCACTCAAAGTGGGAGCTAAATGCGCATCGCTTGATGGGCATTTGGAAGGGGGCGCGGGCATCTTTGCCCGTGTGTTTTGAGGGAGTACGAATGAACAGATCGCTTTGCCGCGGCCTCGCGCTGTCGTCTGCGGCCATCCTGACTGGTGGGTTGATGTGTGTGTCACCGGCCCAGGCGGCGGATGACGTCACGATCAATTTGGTCGCGGTGAACGATTTCCACGGCCAGATCGATGGCAAGGTCGTCCAGTGGGCGGCGACAGTGGAACAACTTCTCGCCGATGGTTCGGCCGACAACACGCTGCTGATTTCAGCCGGTGACAACGTCGGCGAGTCCGCCCCAGCTTCCGCGGCACAGGACGACAACCCGACGATTGACGTGCTCAACGTCCTGGGCGTCGATGCCTCAGCTGTGGGCAACCACGAGTTCGACCGCGGCTACAGCGATCTGGTCAACCGCATCATGGCGCGGGCAAATTTCCCGATCCTGGGTGCGAACGTCACAAAGTCTGACGGGTCGCCTGCGCTGGATGCGTCCACGGCGTACACAGTCAGCGGAGTGCGGATCGCCGTCGTCGGAGCGGTCACACAGGAAACGCCAGAGCTCGTCGTGCCGTCCGGAATTGCGGGCTTGACCTTCGGCGACCCGGTGGCGGGAATCAACGCCGAGGTCGACCGACTGAATGCGTTGCCAGAGTCCGAGCAGCCTGACGTCATCGTCGCGGCCATCCACGAGGGTGCTCCCTGGGGAACCTGGTCCCTCGAGCAGGCGATGCAGAGCAGCGGCATCTTCACGCGGATCGTCGAGGACACATCTCCCGATGTCGATGCACTCATCATGGGCCACACCCACAACGCGTACGTCTACGATGCGCCGGTTCCCGGCGACCCTAGCCGCACACGCCCGCTGATTCAGACCGGCTTTCACGGACAGAACGTCGGCCAGATCAAGCTGACCGTTGACTCCGACACGGGCCAGGTGAAGGCCTCCACAGCACGCAACGTCGCCCGCGTCACGACCTCGGACGCCGAGCTGACCCCGACGAACACGAGGCTGGCCACAATCGCCCAGATCCGCGACGATGCGGTCGCATTTGCAGCAGCGCAGTCGGAAGAGGCTGCGGCGGTACAGGTTCAGCTCGACGAGGCCGAGGCCGCTGGAGAAGAGGCATACGCCGAAGCCGAGAGGTTGAAGACGGAGTACGAGGCGGCCGTGACGGCTCGCAACACGGCATATGCCGAGGCTTCCCAGCTCAAGAAGGTCTACGAAGCAGCCATCGCAGCCGGACAGGCTGGCTACGCCGAGGCTTCTCGCGTCAGGCAGGCCTACGACGCGGCGGTGCTGGAGGCCCGGGCTGACTACGCCGCTGCCACGTCGATCAAGCAGTCTTACGACATTGCCGTCGCCGAGGGCAAGGCCGCATACGCAGTTGCCGCCACCATCAAGCAGGCCTACCTGGTGGCAGTGGCGGAGGGCAAGGAGTCGTACGCGACGGCCACCCGGATCAAGTTGGGCTATGACGCAGCCGTCGCCGAGGGCCAGGCCGCGTACGCAACAGCCGCGACCATCAAGCAAGCCATCAATGCGTATGCCGCCGAGGGCAAAGCCGCGTACGCAGAAGCCGCGACCCTGAAGCTCGAGTACCAGGCCGCCATGGCGATCGGAGACCCAGACTCAAGCATCCTCCTGGCAGAGCTGTCGCAGCAGTACATGGACGCCATCGCAGCCGGCCAAGCCGCCTATGCAAAAGCCACAGCACTGATACCCGACTACGACGCAGCCGTCGCAGCCGGCACAGCCGCCTACGCAAAAGCCGCGACCCTGAAGCTCGACATCGACGCAGCCGTCGCAACCGGCAAAGCCGCCTACGCAAAAGCCACAGCCCTGATACCCGAATACGACGCAGCCGTCGCAACCGGCAAAGCCGCCTACGCAAAAGCCACAGCACTGAAGCTCGACATCGACGCAGCCGTCGCAGCCGGCAAAGCCGCCTACGCAGAGGCCGCGGCCCTGATACCCGAATACGACGCAGCCGTCGCAACCGGCAAAGCCGCCTACGCAGAGGCCGCGGCCCTGAAGCCCGAATACGACACTGCTGTCGCTGCAGTGCAGGCGGCGAACACAAACGTGTCCGCGGTGAAGGCGCTGTACGACGCGGCGGTCGCGACCCTGAACGACCTGATCGCGACCGTGGCAACCCTCAAAGAGAAGCTGCTCGGGCTCCTGTGAGACTCAGTCGACGGGTGTGAGCAGGAAGATCGGGATCAGTCGGTCAGTCTTGACCTGGTAGTTCGCGTAGTTGGGGAACGCCTCGACTGCACGGTCCCACCAGACAGCGCGTTCGTCGCCGTCGAGCTCACGCGGTGTGTAGTCCTTGCGGACGGCGCCGTCCTTGAGCTCGACCAGCGGCGCATCGACGAGGTTGTAGTACCAGCTTGGGTTGTCGGGCGCTCCGCCCTTCGAAGCGACGACGAGGTATTCGCCGTCGTGCTCGACCTTCATCAACGCGGTCCTTCGGATCTTGCCGCTCTTGGCACCCAGCGTGTACAGCAGGATGATCGGCCGACCCAGGATCGTGTCGCCCCTCTCACCGTCGGTGCTCTCGTAGAGGTCGGCTTGCTTGCGGGCCCAGTCGGACGTACTCGGTGCGTATTCTCCAATGAGCGGCATGTCTCAAGCCTTGCAGAAGGCCCAAAATGTCCTACCTCGCGATAAGAATGGATTTGTCGCCGCAGGTCAGGGGGACCGCGGCCAGAGATTCGAGGACATCATGGACTGCAAGATCGAGCTCATCTTCGTACCGGTCACCGACGTTGATCGCGCCCGCGACTTCTATGCCAACCAGGTCGGTTTCAACCTCGACCACGACATCCGTGTCGACGAGAACGTACGTTTCGTCCAGCTGACACCGATCGGCTCTGCCTGCTCGATCGCGTTCGGCGAGGGCATGGGCAGCGGACTCGCACCCGGCCAACAAGACAGCATCCAGGTCGTCGTTGCGAGCGCTCAGGCAGCCCGTGACGAGCTCATTGCCAAGGGCGTCGAAGCCACCGAGCTCGACGTCCAGCCGTGGGGCACGTTCACCAGCTTCGCCGACCCCGATGGCAACCGCTGGCACGTTCAGGAGCTCCCTGCGCGCTAGGGCAGACTGTCTCCGTGACTTCGGAGATGCCTGCAGACCTGCTCGTCCACGCGCTTGAAGCCAAGGGCTTCATGCCGGAGGACGAGGGCGAATTCCTGCACCGCGTCGCGCGTGAGCGGCTCCCCCACGGGCCCGCGCTCGAGATCGGCACGTACTGCGGCAAGTCCGCGATCTACCTGGGTGCCGCAGCGCGCGAGGTCGGTGGCACCGTGCTCACGATCGACCATCATCGTGGCTCCGAGGAGAACCAGGCTGGCTGGGAGCACCACGACTCGACTCTCGTCGACGACGAGTTCGGCCTGATGGACACGCTGCTGGTGTTCCGCAAGACGATTGCCCGCGCTGGGCTCGAGGATCAGGTGACTGCTGTCATCGGCAAGTCGACCAGCGTCGCGACCTGGTGGCAGACCCCCGTCGGTCTCCTGTTCATCGACGGCGGTCACGCCGAGGAGCACGCCCAGAACGACTACTCAGGCTTCGCCCACTGGATCATGCCGGGCGGCGCACTGGTGATCCACGACGTCTTCGAGCGTCCGGAGGACGGCGGTCAGGCACCGTTCCACGTATGGCAGCGGGCTGTCGCCTCCGGTGCGTTTGAGCCGGCCGAGACGGTGGGCTCGATGCGGGTGCTAACGCGCAGTCGGGGAAGCGCCGGCGAACCGGTCGGTTGACGGGCAGTCGCACTCGAGCGCGATCTCGTCGAAGTCGACACCGATGCCGTGGCCGGTCATGATGCCCGAGCCAAAGGTCGTTGACGTGAGCACGTCCCACGCGAGGATCACGGCCGCTGCGGTGTAGGTCGTGTGCTCGTGCGGCCAGTGGACGCCATCGGGCGTGACGTAGCCGGTCCAGTAGGCACCCTCGTCGTTGCGAAGATGCTGCATGTCGGTGAACACCTGCTCGGCACGCGGATCACCGATGGCCTTCAGTGCCATGGCGAGCTCGCAGGTCTCGGCACCGGTGAACCAGGGGTTCTCGCTGACGCACCGGATACCCAGTCCGTCTTCGACAAAGGTGTCCCACCGTGAAGCGAGCATCTGGTCGGCGGCAGGACCGCGAACGGCACCGCCGAGGACGGGGTAGTACCAGTCCATCGAGAAGTTCGACTTGTCGAGGAACTGGTGGCGGTGCTCACGCAGCGCATGGCCCAGACGGCCTCCGGCGAGCTCCCACTCGGGCTGCGGCTCGTCCATGATCTCGGCGAGGGCCACACCGCAGCGCAGCGCCTGGTAGATGCTCGAGCTGCCGGCGAGGAGTGCTTCGCCGTTGATCTTGGCGGGCCCGTTGGCGTCCCACTCACGGGACCAGGCGATGCCACCGAACGGAAGCTGCAGGTCTACAACCAGGTCGAGCGCACGACGTACGACCGGCCACATGCGGTCGAGGAACTCACGGTCCCGGCGGATCGACCAGTGGTGCAACACGCCAACGGCGATGTAGGCCGCCATGTTGGTCTCGGTGCTCGCGTCCTCGACCGTGCCGGCGACCAGTTTCATCGCCCAGGAGCCGTCTTCGCGCTGATTGCGCAGGCACCAGTCGTACGCCGCCTCGGCAGACGCCACCTCGCCACCGACGAGAAGAGCCATGGCGCCCTCGACGTGGTTCCAAGCGTCGGTGTGCTCGCCGATCGTCCACGGGATCGCCCCATCGGGCTCCTGCATCGAGGCGATGCTGGCAGCCGTCTGGGCAATCTGCTCCGGGGTCATGAAGCAGCGGACTCCGGCTTGCGCAGGTAGAGCACCATGCTCTTGCCGATCAGCGGGTTGAGGGCCTTCTCGGCCAAACGCGTGAACGTGCTGTAGCGGGGGGTCTTCATGATGTCCCACACCAGGACCTGGTGATAGGCCTTCACCAGCGGGTTGTCGTCGTTCTTGACGCCGACGGCGCACTTGAGCCACCAGTAGGGCGAGTGCAATCCGTGGGCGTAGTCGATGCCCTCGAACGTCATTCCGGCGTTCTCGAGCTTGCCGATCAGCTCCTTGTCGGAGTAGATGCGGATGTGGCCGCCGGGCGTGTTGTGGTAGTCGTCCGAGAGCTTCCAGCAGAGGATCTCGGGCAGCCAGCGGGGCACCGTGATGGCCATCGTGCCGCCGGGGCGCAGCACGCGTACGAGCTCGTCGATCGCCTGGATGTCGGCGGGGATGTGCTCGAGGATCTCCGATGCCACGACGCGGTCGAACTCGCCGTCGGCGAAGGGCAGTGACAGTGCGTCACCCTCCTTGATGTCGGCGGACGCACCCTCGGGAACCTCGCCGGCTTCCTTCATCGCACCGAACAGGTCAAGCACGTTGGCCAGCTCATCGGCGTCCTGGTCGAACGCGACGACGTCGGCGCCGAGACGGTACATCTCGAACGAATGCCGACCGGCGCCAGCGCCCATGTCGATCACGCGGTCGCCCGGCTTGAGACCGAGGCGGTCAAAGTCAACTGTCAGCATCTACTTGTCTCCATTGTTCTTTGCCGCGTGGGCAGCGATCACTTCTTCGTATGCAGCTGCCGTGGACTTGGCCACGGCGCTCCAGCTGAACATCTCGAGCACGCGTTCGCGCCCAGCCTTGCCCATCGCCTCACGGCGGTCGGGGTCATCAAGCAGCTCGGCAATCGCTGCTTCGAGCTCGCCGACGTCGCCGGGGGTGACGAGCTTGGCGCACACGCCGTCCTCGCCGACCACCTCAGGGATGGCGCCGGCACGGCTCACGACGAGCGGGGTGGCACAAGCCATCAGCTCGGCGGTTGGCAGCGAGAAGCCCTCATACAGCGACGGCACGCAGGCAAGCTCGGCTGAGCCCATGACGTCGACCAGCTCGGAGTCGCTGATGCCGTTGACGAAACGTACGTGCTCGGCGATGCCGAGATCGTCGATCAGCTTCTCCGTGGGTCCGCCAGACTTGGGCGTCGTGACGAGCACCAGTTCGAGATGATCGCGCTCGGTACGCAGCTTGGCAAAGGCCTCCAGCAGTGTTGCGATGCCCTTCATCGGGGCATCGGCGCTGGCCATGGCCATAATTCGACCCGGAACACGCGGGGCGGTCGGCGGTACGAATACGTCGTCGACACCGAGCGTGATGACTTCAAGGACCGATGGATCGACGCCGAAGTCGGCGATGATGTCGCGGCGGCTCGATTCCGAGACCGTGAGGATCTTGGTGAGCTGCTTGGCGACGCGCTTCTGCATGCGCAGGAAGCCGTACCAACGACGGGTGCTGAGCTTCTTGCGAAGCGGAGCCTGCGCCAGGTCGATGCGGCGATCGAACGTGATCGGGTGATGGATCGTGGTGATCAGCGGGAAGCCCATCTCGGCAATGTCGAGCATGCCCGAGCCGACCGTCTGGTTGTCGTGGACGATGTCGAAGTCGCCAACCCGATCCTTCATCAGGCGAGCAGCGCGCTTGCTGAACGTCTTGGGCTCGGGGAATCCGGCGGTGCACATCGTCAGAAATTCTTCGACGTCGGTCAGGTCGCGGAACTCCTTGGGCTTCGGAACGCGGAAGGGGTCGGGCTCGCGGTAGAGGTCGAGCGAAGGCACCTTGTGCAGGATGACGCCCTCATCCAGCTCCGGGTAGGGCTGGCCCGAATAGACCTCGACGTGGTGACCGAGCTCGACCAGCTCACGACTCAGGTGTCGGAGGTAGACGCCTTGACCACCGCAATGTGGCTTGCTGCGGTAAGACATGAATGCGATACGCACGTGGCGCCTCCGTCGGGTTGTACAAGCTCAGTGCACTTGACTGAACTTTCAATTGTCTCGTGACCAAGGGCCAATGAGGTAATTCTGGCACTGAGGCCTTCGTCACCTCAGCGGCCTGAATTTTTCCCACTGTTGCCCGGATAGAACGTGTGGCTTGCCGTGACGCCACCGTCGACGGCAAACTCGCCGCCGGTGGTGTAGCCGCTCTCGTCGCTGGCGAGGTACACGTACAACGGTGCGATGTCCTCAGGCGTTCCCACGCGCTCCAGCGGAATGCGCGTCGATCCCCACTGCATTGCGGCTTCGCCGCCCTGCGCCTGCGTCATGGGGGTGTCGATCATGCCCGGGTGCACCGAGTTGACGCGCACGTTGTGGGCGCCGAGCTCGATCGCTGCGGACTTGGTCATGCCGCGGATCGCGAACTTGGTTCCGGCGTAGCCCGTCAGCGACGACATTCCGGCAAGTCCTTCGACCGAGGAGCAGTTGATGATCGAGCCTTGGCGGTTGGCCTTCATCGCCGGGGCGACGGCCGCCATGCCGAAGAACGTGCCCTTCATGTTGACGTTGATCAACAGGTCGAGATCCGACTCGAGCATCGTGTCGATCTCGCCGAAGCGCAGGACGCCCGCGTTGTTCACCAGCACGTTGACGGTTCCGCCGAGGCTCACCTCGGCGTCCCTGACGACCTCTGCCCACGACGCCGGGTCAGCCACGTCGAGGTGGCTGAAGAACGCAGCGTCGCCGAGCTCGTCGGCAAGCAGCTTGCCTGCGTCGTCGGCGACGTCGGCGATGATCACCTTGGCGCCCTCACGTACGAAGTGGCGCGCGATGGCCGCGCCCTGACCCTGTGCGCCACCGGTGATGATTGCGCGCTTACCCGCGAGACGGGACATGTGTTCCTCCATGGAAGTAAAGGTGAGAGTTAGAGCGAAAGAATGGCGTCGGCTGCGAACGAGATCTCGGGATCGCGGTCGGCGAAGAAGCCGCCGAGTGACTTGTCGAGCTCCTCGGTGGACCAGATGTCAGCGGTGGTGTCGAAACGCTGCTCCACGACAGGTGCGGCGATCAGCGCCACCATCCCGCCGTAGACGACGAACACCTGACCACTGATACGCGAAGCCGCAGGTGAGGCGAGGTAGGCGACCAGTGGGGCGACGTGATCGGCGCTGTAGGGGTCGATTGTCTTGCCAGACTTGTCTTCTCCGAACACGTCGGCCGTCATCGCTGTACGAGCGCGCGGGCAGATCGCGTTGGCGCGTACGCCGATGCGGGACAGCCCTCGTGCGGTCGTCAGCGTGAGAGCCGTGATGCCGGCCTTGGCCGCGGCGTAGTTTGCCTGACCGGGCGAGCCGGTGAGGAACGCCTCGGACGCCGTGTTGATGACGCTGGCATCGACGGGTGCACCGGTCTCCTTGGCGAGCTGCTTCCAGTGCGCTGCAGCATTGCGTGAGAGGAGGAAGTGTCCGCGAAGGTGGATCTTGATGACGAGGTCGAACTCCTCGTCGGTCATGTTGAACAGCATCTTGTCCCGAGTGACGCCGGCATTGTTGACCACGATGTCGAGCGAGCCGAAGCTGTCGAGCGCCGTCTTCACGATCAGGTCAGCGGTGGCCCGCTCGCCGATGTCGCCAGGAGCCAATGCAACCTCGGCACCAAGCGCCTTGATCTCGTCGGCGGCCTCGTCAGCTGCGCCCGGTAGGTCGTTGAGCACGATGCGCGCGCCGGCCTTCGCAAGGGCGACGGCTTCTGCACGCCCCAGGCCCGCGCCAGCACCGGTGACGACCGCGGTGCGGCCGTCCAAGTTTGTGTTCGTCACTCAGCGTCCTCATTGATTCGCAGGGCGGACTTGGGGCAGACGGCCACGGCGCGCTGGACGCGATCGCGGTTCTCGTCGGTCACCGTGGGGTCCTCCACCTGCAGGAAGTCATCGTCATCGACGAAGAACACGTCA
>JAKFCR010000050.1:0-6295 GCA_036676545.1 Aeromicrobium sp.
AGCTCGATCGACGTCATCGGTATGACCTTCCCAGAAGTTGGTGGATCCTGCGGGGTGCCACGAGAAGCAAGATGACCGGCAACGCAGCCCAGAGCAGTCCGGCGGCGGCAATCGTCGCGGACGAGGTGGTGTCTAGGTCGCCGCGGGCCATCAGCAATGAGGCCGGCAGCGGCGCGTCCGTCGTCGACAGGGCCGCGCCAAGTACGTAGTCCTGAGAGCCGACGACGAAGACCAGGAGCGCGGTCAACAGGATGCCCGGGCCGAAGACTGGCACGACGAAGCGTCTGAACCACTGACGACGCGTAGCGCCGTCGGCGCGTACGGCTTCGCCGAGCGACCATGGGGCGCGCTTGAACAGCGTGACGAACAGCCAGATGGACAGCGGCAGGGCGATCAACAGCGCTGGCGGGATGAGCGAGAGGCGAGATCCGAAGCGATCCAGGGCGATCACCTGGTCGGCGATCGGGCCGGCGAGCGCAACGAGCGGGATCAGCAGCACGGCGACGACGAACGCGTATGCAACGCGGCCGCCCTTGACCTTGAGTCGCACCAACGCGTACGCCGCTGCGATCGCCAACGGGATCGAGACCAGGGTCGCGACACCAGAGACCAACGCCGAGGTCAGCGCCGCACGCCGCATGCTGCCTGAGCCGAGGACGTCGCCGAACGTCTGCCACGAGACCTCGTTCGGCCACAGCGATCTGGCGGTCAGGTCCGCCGGTGTCGTGGCGACGGTGAAGATCCACAACAGGGGCAAGAGTGTGAACATCAGGAACACCTCGAGGCCGAGCACAGCCCAGAACGACACCGATCGATTGGTGTCGGCGAACAGGATGCCCGCAGCACCCGTCAGCATCAGCACAGCGGCGGCTGCGAGCCACAGCCACTGGTCAGGGCGAACCACCATGAGGATGCCGTAGTTGGCGAGGGCGAAGCCCAGCGCGAACGAGGTACCGGAGGCCCACAGGCGCGACCGCACGGATGGGACGTAGGCAACAGTGCTCATACGACCCTCCTCACGCGGAACAGCTGCACCAGCAGCACGCCCAACAACGCTGCGATGGCGAGCAGCACAACCGACATCGCGGCGCCAAGCCCGAGCTCGAACGATGAGAACGTCGTGTCCCAGATGACCTGTGGGGCCGTACGAATGTCGGCGCCAGGATCGTCTACCAGCAACGGGCCGTCGATCGCGCGGAACGCGTCCAATGAGCGATAGGCAGTCGCGACAGCGAATGCAGGGCCCATCACCGGCAGGATCACTCGTCGCAAGCGCTGCCAACCAGTCGCACCGTCGGCGACGGCGGCTGCGTGGAGCCGGCTCGATACCTGAGTAAGGCCCGCCAGCAGAATGACTGCCACGACCCCGGTGCCGCGCCAGATCTCGCCGACACTGACCGCCGCGAGCTGGTCGAGCTGGCCGACGCTGTCGAGCCGGAACCAGCTCGCGAGGAAGCCGGTCGTCGCCGCATCGCGCCATACGACGGCGGTCACGATTGCGGCGAGCGCGAATGGCAGGAGCACGATCACGCGGGTGACGGGCCAGAGCACGGTCAAGCGACGCAGGACCAGCGCGAAGGCGAACCCGAGCACCAACTGAACCGCGACGACCAGAACCACGATGACGAGACTTGTCGCAACGGCGAGCCACCAGTTGCGGTTGGTCAGGACTTCGCCGTAGTTGTCGAGACCCACGGACCTGCGCGCCTCGGGATTGGTGAGCGAGTAGGTCGACAGCGACAACCACACGGCGCGCCCAATGGGCCACGCGGTGATCGCGAGGAGCACCACAACGGCCGGTGCGAGCCACATCCATCCCACCAACGATTTGCCGGGCTTTGGCAGCGCGAACTTCGGCATCGTCAATCTAGCCGGCTTCTTCACGAACTTCACGGGAGCTCACCCCGCAGACGCGAGGTGACGATGTGCTGTGAGTTCGTTGGGGTGTCGTCGACGCTGACCTCGGCCAGCGGGAGCCACGACTCATTGATCGCGCGGCGTACGAGGTTCCAGTACGGGGTGTTGGGTACGGCGCTCCCGGTTGTCACGGCAGCCTTGGCGACCGCGGCCATCGGGAAAGTCACGCCGAGAGCCGGATCGTCGTATGTCGTGAGTCGACTCGAGCTGTGCCCCGCGCTGCTCATCAGTGACAGCATGATCGGTGGGGCGGTCAGGCAGGAGATCGCCCGGTAGGAAAGGTCCGTGTGCGGCGCGAACAGCGGCACTGCGAGGCCGACTCCGGCCAACGGAGCGACGCTCGTCGTACCGGTCATCGGGTAGGGCGCCCAACCCAGGTCTGCAGCAACAGCGGCCAGCTCGGGATCGGAGATGGCCGAGCTTGAAGCAAGAAGGAATCCACCACTCGGCGATGCGAACGCACGGAGCGCGTTGCGTGACGGCCCGGGGCCAACTTTTGCTTCGTTGTAGAACTCCACGACTCCAGCAGCAGAGCGGCCCGCATCGGCATCCATGCCAACCTTGGCGCTGCGGCCCGTACCGCTGATGAGCTGACCGTCGCTTCCCGCGATCAGCGCATTCACCCACTCGGCGAGCGCAGAACCGTCTGGGTCGTCGATCTGCACCGTGACACCGAGGCGTTGGGCTCCGGCGATCAGCGCATCCCAGCTCACGGCTTTGGCGGTGTCGAGACCTGCCCGCTCGGCGAGGTTTCCTCGGTACCAGAGGAGCTGCGGGTCAAACCACCATGGCGCCACGACGAGCGCATTCTCGTACGTTGCCGCCTGAAGCGCGGCTGGCACGATGTCCTTGCTGTACTCCGGGATCAGGTCCTCTGGTATCGGCGCGAGGAACTGCGCCTCAGCAAACTCCGCTGTGAACGCCGAGTCGAGGCTCAACAGGTCGATCGAGGTGTCCTTGGCGACCAGTCGTCGTACGAGTGTCTGGTGCCGTTCGTCGACGTCAGTCGGCAGTTCCTTGACGGCGATCCGGTAGTCGGCGGTGTTGCACGACGTCGCCAAAGCCTGCGCGTCGATCCGGTCGGGGCCGACGTACCAGTTGAGCGTGACCGAGGACTCCGGCGTCTCGTTGCTGCCACAGGCTGCGAGCGTGACCATGGCCAGGCCAATGGCCGCGACCCGTTTCCCTCGAACGCTCACGCGGTCACTCTGCCACAGGAGAGGGCAGCGTTCAGGCGGTTACAGCGTTCTTGGCCTCCCCCGTCAGAGAGTGACGTCCTCGAGCATTTCGGTCACCAGGGCGGCGACGGGAGAACGCTCGGAGCGAGTCAGCGTGACGTGGGCGAAGAGCGGGTGGCCCTTGAGCTTCTCAACCACCGCGACGACACCGTCGTGGCGACCGACCCGCAGGTTGTCGCGCTGGGCGACATCGTGGGTGAGCACGACCTTGGAGTTGGCGCCGATACGCGAGAGAACCGTCAGGAGCACGTTGCGCTCCAACGACTGGGCTTCGTCGACGATGACGAAGGAGTCGTGCAGCGAGCGTCCGCGGATGTGCGTCAGCGGCAACACCTCGAGCATGCCGCGGTCGAGGATCTCCTCGATGACGGCGGGCGATGCCACAGCGCCGAGAGTGTCGAAGACCGCCTGGCCCCACGGCCCCATCTTCTCGGACTCGCTGCCGGGGAGATAGCCGAGCTCCTGCCCGCCGACGGCGTACAGCGGGCGGAAGATGACGACCTTCTTGTGCTGGCCGCGCTCCATGGTCGCCTCGAGACCTGCACACAGCGCCATGGCCGACTTGCCGGTGCCCGCTCGGCCACCGAGGGACACGATGCCGATCTCGGGGTCGAGCAGGAGGTCCAGCGCTACGCGCTGCTCCGCGGAGCGGCCGTGGATACCGAACGCATCGCGATCGCCGCGTACGAGCTGGATCTGCTTGTCAGCGGTGATCCGTCCAAGTCCGCTGCCCTTGTCGGACACCAGCACCAGTCCGGTGTGGCACGGGAGGTCGCTAGCCCCCTCGAAGACATCTCCGTCGAGGTCGAGGAATCCGGTCTCGTACAGGGTGTCGAGGTCGACGCTCTCAACCTCAAGCTCGCGCATACCGGTCCAGCCGGACTCGAGTGCGAGCTCGGCGCGGTACTCCTCCGCTACGAGTCCGACCGCAGATGCCTTGACGCGCATCGGCAGGTCCTTGGAGACGATCGTGACGTCGCAGCCCTCGTCGGCGAGGTTCTTTGCGACGGAGAGGATGCGGGTGTCGTTGTCGCCGAGTCGGAATCCCGACGGCAGCGAGGAGGGGTCGGTGTGGTTGAGCTCGACCCGGATCGTGCCGCCCTCGTCGCCGATCGGCAGCGGCTTGTCGAGGGTGCCGTGCTGGACGCGGAGATCGTCGAGGAATCGCAGAGCGCTGCGCGCGAAGTAGCCGAGCTCGGGATCATGTCGTTTGCCCTCGAGCTCGGTGATCACCACAACGGGTATGACCACTTCGTGCTCATGGAAACGATTGACCGCATTGGGGTCCGCCAACAGGACACTTGTGTCCAGGACGTACGTGCGGCGGACCGGGCTCGTGCTCTTCTTAGCAGCCACAGCTGTCTCCCATTCGAGCCCGCGCGCGCCCTGCGCCGGCTACTACTCGGCGGAAAGGGCCCGTTCAAGTTGCTCAGGGGCGAGCGTCAACACACCTCGAACGTATGCCTGCCGAACCGACATTCTGGGGAAGACACGCCCGACCCCGTGTGTCTCTCGCGTTAACTCTTTTCACTCCTCGGTCCCTAGGCGCGAAGCGCCGGGAGCGAGCTATGCGAGCTCCCCGGTCCCTAGGCGCGAAGCGCCGGGAGCGAGCTCTGCGAGCGAAGGGACATAGACGAGGGACTCGCTCGAGCGCTCCAGCTCACCACGTGCTTGGTTGGGTTTGAGGGCGCAAGTACAAGAGCGGGCGTTGGTTCTGTGGACGGCCGCGACGGCGGCTCCAGTTGTGGACAAGTATCCTCGATTTTGCCTGAATTAACAGGGTTTTCCACTGGTCATCGAACACCCGTTCGGGTAGTGTTTTGGGTATGGATCCGAAGCCGACAATCGACGCGATGCGCACCGCTGCGCAGACGCTCTTGTCGGGTGACACCCGCGCCAAACTGCACGCCGTGCAGGCCGCCCAGGACGCGTTGGATGCCCAGAAGGCGGTGCTGCTGGCAGAGCTCGACACGACCAAGAACTTTGAGCTCGATGGTGCCTCCACCTTGAATGCGTGGGTGCGCAACCAGTTGCGGATGAACGCCGGGCAAGCCACCACCCTGGTCAAGAACGTCGCCGCACTACGCGACCTGCCACTGCTGGCTCCGAGCGACGGCATGGACATAGAGTCGAGACGTGACTGACCGGACCTATCGCCACGATTCGGAGAGCGCTGACACTGGGTTCAGTGTTGATCGATTTCGAGAACTGACGTTGCAAGAGTTCGCCTTCTTACCGGACCTTGGCTTCCGCCGGATCCGGGCGCTCGAGAAGACGTCATCATTGCTCGGCACAGTGGTGTTTCTGGGACGCAACGTGGGTTTCAAGCTCAGCGTTGATCTCCGCGACCAATGCGTGGACACCCAAGTCGTCAAAGTAGTTGCCGGAAAGCCAATGGACAACATCCATGGCGGCTATTCATCAGACCTGTTCATGCATCTCGTGAATCACTGCGGGTATCGCGGGAGTCCAACCGGCACCGACAAGTCCGGTGCGGAAGTCGCCGAGTCGGCGCTTAGCCGAATGGTCGGCGACAGCGCGCGGTTGCTGCAGGATGCCGGTGAGTCACTCCTGCAGGACGTACCAGAGTCCCTCCCGATGACGCGCAATCCCGATGCGCCCGCCTAGGTGTATTGGGAGTTTGCGGGCTTGGCGGCCCAACCATCGCTAGTCAATGAGCCGTCGGATCAATCGTCCTGCTGCATCGACGAGCCAGACCGCAAGGATCAAGTAGACGGCGTAGATCGAGGCGATGACAGCGCCAACGACTGACAAGAGCTGCGGCCATCCGTCGAGTCGCGCCTGTGTCCACCAAAGAGTCGTGGCCAACACCGGAAGCATGATCAGAGTCAAAAGGAAGGATCGCTCGACGTACTCCTCCTCGACAATCTTGCCCTTCTTGTTGCGACGAACTCGGTGGATCGCACGCCACCCATGTTTGGGACCGCGTTCCCACACTCCGTCGTGCCAACTCCCAGCCATCGGTGAATCGTTCCACAAACCACTAGGTGCATTGGGAGTTTGTCGGCTTGGCAGCTTTAGGCGCCGAAGCGGCGTTCCCTCAAGGCGTATGAGCGCATTGCGCGGAGGAAGTCGACGTGGCGGAAGGCGGGCCAGAGCGCGTCGCTGAAGTAGAACTC
>JAKFCR010000051.1:0-10466 GCA_036676545.1 Aeromicrobium sp.
GAGTGAGATCGGCGTCAAGGACGACGAGCTCGAAGGTCTGGCCGAGATGTTGATGCGACTGTTCGTCTCGTTCCTCCAGTACCCGGCAGATCCGCCCTACTCCGCCGACGAGATCCGGGCGCTTGTGCGGCGCTGGCTCGGCCCAGCACTCAACGCTTGACCTTATGTCGGCTTGAGGTTCTAGGGTCGTGCCATGACGATTGATCACATCGCCGTACGCCCCGGCGACCCTGACTATGACACCGCCCGGACCACCAAGAGCGGCACCGCCACACCCACAGCGGTCCTTCGACCGACCAGCACCGACGAGGTCGCCGCGTCGTTGCGCTACGCCAAGGGCGAGGGCGTGCCAGTCGCCATCCGCAACGGTGGTCACAACGCGCTCAACTACGGCAACGTCGATGACGGTGTCGTCATCGACCTGTCGCACTTCGATCAGGTCGAGGCGCTCGGCGACGACCGCGTACGTATCGGCGGAGGTGCCACGTGGGGACCTGCGGCAGCAGAGCTCGCCAAGCACGGACTCGCGATCTCCTCAGGAGACACGATCTCGGTCGGCGTCGGCGGACTCACCCAGTCCGGCGGCTTCGGCTGGATGCTCCGCAAGCACGGTCTCGCCCTCGACAACCTGCTCGCCGCCGAGGTCGTCACCGCTGCGGGAGACGTCGTACGCGCCTCGGCCAGCGAGAACGCGGACCTGTTCTGGGCGTTGCGCGGCGGCGCCGGCAACTTCGGTGTGGTCACGGCATTTGAGTTCCAGGCACAGCCCGTCACGACGGTGTACTACGGACTGATCGAGTACGCCCTCAAGGACCTGGACCAGTTGGTCGACGGATGGGCGAACGCAATGCGAGCTGCTCCGGATGAGCTGACCACGACACTGGCGCTCCGGCCCGCATTCGGGCCCTTCCCCGCAGCCGCGATCGTCTTCGTCTGCCTGTCCGGAGACGACACCTCGGCTCTTGAACCACTCCGCTCGATCGGCACGGTTGTCGCTGAGGACGTCAAGGAGGTTGCGTACGCCGAGGTCCTCGAGGAGGGGCCGCCGCCGCAGCCGGTCCTGCCCATCATCGGCAACACTCTCGTCGAGTCGATCAACGAGCCGTTGATCGACGCGATCGTCTCGGCCTACACAGCGGGCGGCCGCGTGGTCTTCATGCGCTACCTCGGTGGTGCGTTCGGCCGGGTCGATCCCGCTGCCACGGCATTTGCCCATCGGGGTGCCGAGGCGATGGTCATATCGGCTGCGTTCATGGCGCCGGAGTCCACGGCTGCCGACGCCGAGCAGGCTCGTGCCGTGTGGCGCACGATCGGTGGCCAGGGGTTCGGGTCCTACTCCGGATTCCTCGGATCGGACACAGCTGAGGACATCGCAGCGCTTTGGCCGAAGGACACGCTGGACCGATTGCGCGAAGTGAAGCGGGCGTGGGATCCGGACAACGTCTTCCGTCGCAACTTCAACATCACTCCGTAAGACGCGGGCCGCAGATTCAAAGCTGCGGGCTCACGGGCGATCGGCTGACGCGAAGGTGGCCTTGGCGATGGCACCGGTCAGAACAATCAAGATCCCGAGCATCAGCGAGATCACTGCGATGGCAGAACCTTCGAGACCTTGCGGATGAACGAAGCAGCGGAAGTCGGTCGTGCCCTCGGGAAAGTAGGTGCCATCTGCGCATTCCGCTTCATTTCGCTTGAAGGCCATGACTAGCCCGATGACCAGGCCAGCAACCGACAGAATGCTGCCGACCACGATCGACCACCACACCAGATCGTCTCTACTGCGCATCGGTGCTGGTTGCGGAGGGGCGCTCGACTCGTCGGTCATGCACGCGAGCCTACTGAGCATCTGCCGGCCGGCGGGCGAATCGGGCAAACGATGTGTCAGGTTTGTCGTATTCGCGTGATGTCGTTCGTGGTGTGAGTAGAAGCGGTCATCGGGACCGCCGAGACGAGGAGAGATCCATGACCCACTACCTGTTGTCCGTGTTCGGCCCGGCTGAGATGACTGAGTACGGCAGCTACGGCTCGAAAGCAGAGATGGAAGAGGCGTTCGCCACGACGGACGTCTTCAACGAGAAGCTGAAGAACGAGGGCTACTGGGTATTCGCCGGCGGACTCGCCTCGGCGTCGACTGCAGCTGTCATCGACGGTCAGGGTGAGAAGACCCTGACGACTGACGGCCCCTACCTCGAGACCAAGGAGCACCTCGGAGGCTTCTGGATCATCGACGCACCCGACGACGAGACGGCACGCCGTCTCGCTGCTGAAGGCTCCAAGGCCTGCCGTGGTGAGGTCGAGGTCAGGGCGTTCGAAGGTCTCGGCTGATCCGACCCTGCCCCGTACGATCTCCGCATGACTGAGTTCGCGGTCGCCCTCGCGCCGACCCCTCACGGGGACGCGAGGGTGCACGTGGCTCACCCGGCGGATGATCCGGTTGGTCTCATGATGCTCGGCCACGGTGCGGGCGGCGGCGTGACGGCTCATGACCTCACGCTCGCGACCGAGGAAGCGCTGCGGGCCGGCCTCATGGTCGTCCTCGTCGAGCAGCCCTACCGAGTCGCTGGCCGCAAGGCACCCGCACCTCCCGCGCAGGTCGATGCTGCGTGGATCTCGGTCGCGTCACAGGTGCACACCGATGATCTGCCGCTGATCGTCGGCGGTCGGTCGTTCGGCGGTCGCGTTGCCTGCCGTACCTCAACTGAGGTGGGTGCGGCCGGTGTCCTGTGCCTGGCGTTCCCGCTGCATCCTCCGGGTCGCCCCGAGAAGTCCCGTCTCCCGGAGCTCACCGCCGTGACCGTGCCGACATTGGTTGTGCAGGGCGATCGCGACCCCTTCGGTATACCCGACCGACAGACGCTTCAGGACGAGGTGACTCTGGTCGTGGTGTCCGGCGATCACTCCCTCAAGAAGGAAGCGCCAGCGATCCGCTCCGCCATCTCGACCTGGCTGGTTCAGATGCTCAACTCCACGTTGTGAGTGGTACGAGTCGATCCACCGATTGGCAGCTACGCGGGCTTGCTACCAGTCCAGTTGGCGTTCCACTTCAGGCGGAACAGTTGAACGAGTTCGTCTGAAAGGCGACCCGCACGCTTCTCGTTAATTGTGGCAGCGAGCCTGCGGTCTCCATCGTCGTGCTCACGCGCTTCAGTTCCGAAATGCTGAGCTGGGTGCGTAAACGGCGCATTCAAGTCTACGAACGCCTCTCCGAAACCCTCAACGTCTCCGATATACAGCGCGCGATATGGCTGATCGTCATCTCGAGTGCGCCGAAGATCTCCGCGCTTCGTAGCGGGTTGGGCTTCGACATCGATGAGCCGCAGAAATGAAAGGTGTTCGACTTGTGAGGTACCGCGCCTGTTGCACTTGTCGAGAACGCAGTCATGAGTAATCAGCAAGGCATGACCCCGAGGCAGCGCTGCAATCGAAACACCGGCACCAACGCCTAGGTATGTGTCTACAAGCGGAATGTCGCTGAACACATCACCTTGTGACAGCCACCAGTCGTTCGCAACGACCCTTGGCGCGGAGCTTTCGCTCACCAATCGAAGTCATCGTCCATCGGGGCATCAACGAAAACCACCGACTTCACTGTCTTGGATCGGGTGAAGTCGATGTTCGGTCGAACGGCGCGAGCCTCGCTGAACAATTTCGACGCCGCGGCAACGCGAGCACGTACCGCGGCAACTTGCCGCCGGTCGACGACTCCATACTTCTGCCATGTATCCGGCAGACCGCCGCTGGCTTCTTGGGCCTTGGTGATGATCAGGTCCAATGGAGCAACGCCCATGCGCTGTGTGTCAGTCACTCGATCAGCCTCCGGGTGGCATCGGTAATGCACGCTTCAAACACGTAGTTCTTAGCATCACGCAGTGTATCCAGCTTACTTCGCAAGTCTTTGTCAAAACTCGAATGGGCGACGCTGAGGTCTATTTGAGATTTCGCATCAATATCTAGCAGCAGAGATACGTGCTTTGGTTTGGCAGGGGGCAGCATCGCGGAAGTGATCCCGACGCTAGCGTCGTGGTGGGGGAGAGGAACCTCGATCTGCATGAACAAGCCGCTTACAGACTGCGGCAGGTACGGCGAGACATCGACCGACGTGCGGAGGTAGTCCTTGAATTCGACCTGGATGCCAGGCACGTCGATTCGGTTTATGTAGCGCACTCCCAGACCGACGACCCGTTCGGGTTTCACACGCTCCTTGTATGGCATCCAGAATTGTTCTACTTCATCGATGAAGTCGGACCATTCGGTGTAAGCGCGCGTCCTTGAAAGATAGAAGGCATTCTCGAGTGCTCCCATCCGAAGCCCGCGCTCTTGGTCTCGAAAAACGTATCCACTCAGCGATCCCGACGTTTCTCCCTCGATTTGATCGCCAACAACCTTGACCTGGCTTTCAATATTGAAGGAGGCCTCAAACTCGCCTTCGAATAGATCCGAGAGCTCCGACGGCGCAAAACTAGGAGCGACGCTAATCTGGACGATTGCTTCGACAATTGGCGCGTGGGCGTACGGAGGGTGGTTGGCGCGGCGAACATAGTCCAGATCGCCCCAACGGAGTTGCTCGCTCAGATCAAGCTCCCTTCACGTTTGGAAGTCTACAGCGCTCGCCGTGAGCGTACTCGACAGATTCCGAGCGCCACCGCCCAACACCCACACTGCAGGCGGCTCGAGTCATCAGCGCGATCGAAACGCCGACAAAGCGCCTTGGGACTCAATAGAAGAACCCCGCCATCCCAAGTTATCTGGGATAGCGGGTGTTCTTTGTGAAGCCGAGGGGACTCGAACCTAAACCCCTGATTGGTGTGAGGCCGCCGGTGTCTCAGAGGAGTGACGCGCGCTGTTGGTGGGGGAGGCCGAAGAGCTGATTGAGAGCCTGCGCGCGCTTGAGGATCAGGTGCGCGTCGTGCTCCCAGGTGATGGCGATGCCTCCATGAAGCTGGACGGTCTCGCCGCCGACCTCGACGGCTGCATCGCTGCAGTACGAGCCAGCGGCGGCAGCCAGACGATCCGCATTAGGTGCGTCGTTCACGTGCGCCTGCACGGCGGCCCACGCTCCCGCGCGTGACATCTGCACGCGTACGAGGAGGTCTGCCATGCGGTGCTTGAGGGCCTGGAACGAGCCGATCGGACGACCGAACTGCTCGCGCTGCTTGGTGTACTCGACCGTCATGTCGAGCCCGCGCTGCGCGCATCCGACCTGCAGCGCAGCGGCTGCGAGGGTGCCGACGCGGTGAGCCGTCGCCAGGGCTGAGGCGGCTTCGAGGGTGATCGTCTCGGCAGCGACGCCGTCGAGCTCGAGGGTTGCAAAGCTGAGGGTGGGGTCGAGTCCGGCAACCTTTGTACGAGTGATGGCCGACGGATCGACGCTGAAGAGGCCGACACCCCCGTCGTGCTCAGCTGCGACGAGGATGATCTCGGCGACATCGCCGTACAGGACGGGCGACACCGATCCGGTGAGCTTTCCGTCCGTGAAAGTGACGCTGACCTGCGCATCTGCCGGTCCGGTGACGCCAGACCAGGCGAGCGTTGCGACGGTGCCCGCGGCGATCTGCTCGAGCAAGGACGCTTCGGTCGCTGGCGCTCCCTCCCGCGGCTCCGCCGCTAGCGACCGGAGAAGGGCTTCGCTTGCAACGACCGAGGCGAGCAGCGGAGACGGAGTCAGTGCGCGACCAAGCTCTTCGAGCACTACGTACGTCTCGGCGAGAGTGAACCCGGCGCCGCTGGACTCCTCCGGGATCGCCAGCGCGGCGACGCCCATCTGCTCGCACAGCGTCGACCACAGCTCGGCGTCGAACCCGTTGAACGCGTTGCGGACGGCCTGGCTGTCGGAGCGCTTGTCGAGCATCTTGCGCACCGAGCGAGCCAGCTCGATGTGATCCTGCGACGGGACGAGGTCCGTCATCGGTCGGCCAACAGTGAAGCGAGCACGCGCTCGCGGTGGAATGCCGGGGTGCCCCACGCCGTCTGCAGCGCCCGGATGCGAAGCAGCCAGCGGCTCAGGTCGTACTCAGCGGTGTAGCCGATCGCGCCGTGGACCTGCAGGCCGATGCGCGCGGCGAGGTTGGCGGCTTCGGCACTCTGGATCTTGGCCGCCGAGACCGCGCGCGGTGTCGGATTCATCGCTGCGCCGTAGATCAGCGGTCGGGCGAAGTCGAGAGCGATACGTACGTCGGCGAGCTGGTGCTTGATCGCCTGGTACGAGCCGATCGTGCGGCCGAACTGGGTGCGCTGCTTCACGTACGTGACGGCGTCGTCGAGCACTCGCTCGCCGGCACCGAGCAGCTCAGCCGATGCGGCCAGCACGGCAAGGTCGAACGCGGCGTCAAGATCGCCGTGCTCGACTGCGGCTCCGGACGTTACGCCGAACAGGCGACGAGTCGGATCGACCGATGCCACTGCGTCTCCGACGTCGGCTTGCTTCAAGGCACCGTCGACGACGACGTAACGCTCACCTGCGACGTCAGCATCGAGTGCGTAGGGCGTGTGCGGAGGTACGGCCACAGTGGCGACGGCTCCGTCGGCGATCGCCGTATGTTCGGGGCCGGTGAGTGCAGTGGCGAGGTAGGCGGCTGACTCGATCCATGGACCGGGTACGGCGTGACGACCGAGAACCTCGAAGGCGCAGACCAGCTCGATCGGTGTCGCACCGAGGCCGCCGTCTTCCTCGGCCACGAGCAGACCGGATACGCCGACTTCGGCGATGCGCTCCCAGAGCGCCTCGCCCGGCTTGGTGTCGCCATCGCCCCAGGCGCGGTTGGCGGCCACCGGGTCAGCGGCGGCGATCTGTCCGTCGAGCGCCGACATGAAGTCGCGCTGGTCGGAGGTCAGTTCGAACTTCATCCGCGTGCCTCTCGGGGGAGTCCGAGGATGCGCTCGGCGACAATGTTGCGTTGGATCTCGTTGGTTCCGGCGTAGATCGGGCCGGACAGGGAGAACAGGTAGCCGTCGGTCCAAGCCGACTCGACCTCGGCTTCCGCGCCGCGCAGGTCGAGGGCGCTCTCGTGCAGAGCCACGTCGAGCTCGCTCCACCACACCTTGTTGACCGAGCCGGCAGCGCCGATGTCGCCACCGTCGGCAAGCTTCGTCACCGTGCCCCAGGTGTAGAGGCGGTAGGCCTCGGCGCGCACCCACGCATCAACGACACCGGAGGACAGTGCAGGCGAAGGGCTGTCGGCGTAGACCTCGACCAGTCGGTCGGCGGCCGCGCAGAACCGGCCGGGCGAACGCAGCGAGAGCCCGCGCTCGTTGCCAGCAGTGCTCATGGCCACTCGCCAGCCGTCTCCGGCGTCGCCGAGCACGTCGGCATCCGGTACGAAGACGTCGTCGAGGAACAGCTCGGCGAAGCCGGCTTCACCGTCGAGCTGGGCGATCGGGCGTACCGTCACGCCTTCAGCGTCGAGCGGGAAGCAGAAGTAGGTAAGACCGCGGTGGCGCTCGGCCTCGGGGTCGGAGCGGAACAGGCCGAAGCCCATGTGTCCGTACGTTGCTCGTGACGACCAGGTCTTCTGGCCGTTCAGCAGCCAGCCGCCATCAACCCGCTTGGCGGTCGAACGCAGTGATGCGAGGTCGGATCCAGCCTCGGGCTCGGACCAGGCCTGCGCCCAGATCGTCTCGCCGGTCGCCATCGAGGGCAGCCAACGCTGCTGCTGCTCAGGCGTGCCGTGATCGAAGATGATCGGCGCGAGCAGGAAGATGCCGTTCTGGGAGACGCGACCAGGAGCACCGGCGCGGTAGTACTCCTCCTCGAAGATGACCCACTCGATCAGCGAAGCCCCGCGGCCGCCGAACTCCTCGGGCCACGACACGACGGACCACTTCGCGTCCGACAGCTTCTTCTCCCACGCCTGGTGCGCGGCGAATCCGTCGGCGGTGTCCATCGACGGCAGTGTCTCCGTCGGTACGTTTGCGGCCAGCCAGGCGCGAGCCTCGTCGCGAAATGCCAGCTCGTCGGGGGTGAAGTCGAGGTTCACTCTTTGCTCTGTTCCTTGTTCTTGGCCGCCATCGACTTGGCGTCGAGTCCGCCGAGCGAGTCGGCGCCGACCTCGGCGTTGTGGGCGTGGGCGAAGTGGTGCAGGCCGAACACCGAGTCCATACCGGCACGCATGCCCTGCAGGTCTTCGGCCTGGTTGACGGCCTTCTTGGTGAGGGCGAGTCCGAAGCGTGGCATCTGCGAGATGCGTCCGGCAAGAGCGAGCACGGTCGTCTCCAGCTCCTCGGCGGGCACGACCTGGTTGACCATGCCGAGCTCAAGGGCGCGCTGGGCGGTGAACCGATCACCGGAGTAGAGGAACTCCTTGGCCGCGCGCGGGTTCATGACCCACGGGTGAGCGAAGTACTCGACGCCGGGGATGCCCATACGTACAACAGGGTCGGAGAAGAACGCGTCGTCCGAGGCGATGATGAAGTCGGCCGACCAGGCGAGCATCAGTCCGCCCGCGATGCAGGCACCGTGAACCATCGCGATGACGGGCTTGGGGATCTCGCGCCAGCGGCGGCACATCCCGAGGTAGACCTCCGACTCGCGGGCGTAGCGAAGGTCGCCGCCTTCCTTGCCGACGTGGGTCCAGTGGATGACGGCCTTGCGATCGAACTCGACGTCGACGTCGCGACCCGGCGTACCGATGTCGTGGCCAGCGCAGAAGTGCTTGCCGTTGCCCGCGAGCACGATGACCTTGACGTTGTCGTCATCGGTGGCGCGCACGAACGCAGCGTCGAGTGCATACGTCATGGCGGAGTTCTGTGCGTTGCGGTACTCCGGGCGGTTGAGCGTGATGCGGGCGACCTGGTCGACGACCTCGTAAGTTACGACTTCTTCCTCGGTCATGCGTTGCTCCTCAGATCGTTCTTCAGGATTTTGCCGGACAGGTTGCGGGGCAACGCGTCGACGAACGCGACCTCACGTGGTGCTTTGAAGTTGGCGAGCCGTTCCCGAGCGAACGCGATCACGGCGTCGGCGTCAAGGTCGCTGTCGGGGCGTCGTACGACGAAGGCCTTGCCGACCTCGCCGAGACGTTCGTCGGGGATGCCGATCACGGCTGCGTCGACCACGCCGTCTAGACGGGCGAGTGCCTGCTCGACCTCGGCGGGATAGACGTTGAAGCCGCCGCAGATGTACATGTCCTTGAGGCGATCGGTGATGCGCAGGTAGCCGCGCTCATCAAGCACGCCGACGTCGCCGGTGTGCAGCCAGCCATCAGCGTCGATCGCTTCGGCTGTTGCCGCCGGATCGTCGAGGTAGCCGAGCATGACCTGCGATCCGCGCAGGAGCAGCTCGCCTTCTTCGCCCGCGGGGAGGTGTTCACCGGTCTCGGGATTGGCGATGGCGGTCTCCATGCCGTCGATCGCCTTGCCGCAGGTGGTGGCAATGGTCTCGTCAGAGTCGCCGCGGCGGCACATCGTGGCGACGACACACTCGGTCATACCGAACGCGGTGATGACGAGGTCGAAGCTGAGCTCGGTCTGCAGGCGCTCGACCAGGGCAACCGGTACGTTCGCGGCTCCCGTGTTGGCGAAGCGCAATGAAGAGGTGTCGGTCGTCGGGAACTTCGGCGACTCGAGCAGGCCAAGGAAGATCGCGGGAGCCCCCGGCACCATGGTGATCTTCTCCGACTCGATCAGCGCCAGCGCTGCATCGGCATCAAACGTCGCCATCGGGTAGATCGTGCAGCCACGGATCAGGCCGACGAGGGCGCCGATCTTGTAGCCATAAGAGTGGAAGAACGGGCTGATCACCAGGTAGCGGTCATCGCTGCTGACCTCGCCGACGGCACTCCAGCTGGCGCCGGACGCGACGCTCTGCTGGTGCGAGCTGAGCACGCCCTTGGGTCGGCCAGTCGTGCCCGAGGAGAACAGGATGTCCGCGATGTCGTCGGGGGAGACCGCGTCGGCGGCGGCTTCGACAGCCGCGAGGTCGGCGTCGTTGGACTCGAGCGAGCCGAGGTTGGCGAGGTCGAGGATCTTCGCGTCAGGTGCGACGGCGGTGAGGTCGGCGATCTGTGTCTTGCCGAGGAAGCCGTCGGCGACGATCACCAGCGAGGCGTTGGTCCGCTCGACCAGGCCGCCGACTTCGTGCGCTGTGTACCGCGAGTTGGCGGGTACGAGAGTGCCGCCGGCGTACGTCACGGCGAGTCCCGCGACGACCCACTCGATGCTGTTGGGCGCCCAGAGGACAACGCATCCGCCGGGCTCGAGGCCCTGGGCGCGGAAGGCGGCCGCCGTACGGCGAACCTGCTCGTGCAGCTCGGTGAACGTGAGGGTGCGGCCATCCATGACGTACGCCGGAGCGTCGCCAAAATCCTTGGCGGCGCGGCGTACGAGACCAGGGACGGTGTTGCCCACTGCACATCCTCTCAACAAACCAAACACTTGCTTGGTAGGCTACCTTAGCGGAGTACGACCCGGAGCAGGAAGGAGCCAGCGGTGAGCACTGCAACCGATGACGCTGCCTTCCGCGAGGAAGTACG
>JAKFCR010000052.1:0-5381 GCA_036676545.1 Aeromicrobium sp.
ATCCAGATGCATGAGTCAGGCGTGCTCAAGAAGTACAACGTCGAGCTCATCGGCGCATCGATCGAGGCGATCGAGAAGGGCGAGAACCGCGAGTCCTTCAAGAAGGTCGTCGAGTCGCTGCCCAAGGAGTGGGGTGCCGAGTCGGCCAACTCTGTCATCTGCCACACGATGGACGAGTGCCTCGCCGGCGTCGAAGGACTCGGCGGCTATCCAGTCGTCGTACGTCCGTCGTTCACGATGGGCGGCTCCGGCAGCGGCCTCGCGTACAACGAAGAAGACCTGCACCGCATCGCCGGCTCCGGCCTGGCGCTGAGTCCCACCACCGAGGTGCTCCTCGAGGAGTCGATCCTCGGATGGAAGGAGTACGAGCTCGAGGTCATGCGCGACACCGCCGACAACGTGGTGATCGTCTGCTCGATCGAAAACTTCGACCCGATGGGCGTGCACACCGGCGACTCGATCACGGTGGCTCCTGCCATGACGCTGACGGATGTCGAGTACCAGCGTCTCCGCGACATCTCGATCGGCATCATCCGCGAGGTCGGCGTCGACACAGGCGGCTGCAACATCCAGTTCGCGGTCAACCCCGATGACGGCCGCATCGTCGTGATCGAGATGAACCCCCGTGTCTCGCGCTCGTCAGCGTTGGCTTCGAAGGCGACAGGCTTCCCGATCGCCAAGATCGCCGCGAAGGTCGCGATCGGCTACACGCTCGACGAGATCCCCAACGACATCACCCAGGTCACCCCGGCATCGTTCGAGCCCACGCTCGACTATGTCGTCGTCAAGGTGCCGCGGTTCGCGTTCGAGAAGTTCCCCAACGCCGATGCCACACTGACGACGCACATGAAGTCGGTCGGCGAAGCAATGGCGATCGGCCGCAACTTCACCGAGGCACTGCAGAAGGCACTGCGGTCACTTGAGCGCCCCGACTCGGTGTTCGACTGGAACCAGAAGTGGGTCGACCTCGACAAGGCCGCACTGCTTGAAGCGATCGCGATCCCGCACGACGGCCGCATCAAGAAGGTCATGGACGCGATCCGCGCCGGAGCCACTCCACAGGAGATCTTCGACGCGACCAAGATCGATCCCTGGTTCGTCGACCAGCTCGCGCTGATCAACGAGATCGCCGTCGAGCTCATCGATGCCAAGGAGCTGTCGCCGGCGCTGCTGCGCAAGGCCAAGCGCCACGGCTTCTCGGATGCCCAGCTCGGCAAGATCCGCGGACTGCGTGAGGACGTCGTACGCGGCGTACGACATGCGCTCGGCGTCCGGCCCGTCTACAAGACCGTCGACACGTGCGCCGCAGAATTTGCCGCCACGACGCCGTACCACTACTCCTCGTACGACGAGGAGACCGAAGTCGAGCCGCGCACCAAGGAAGCCGTGCTGATCCTGGGCAGCGGTCCCAACCGCATCGGTCAGGGCATCGAGTTCGACTACTCGTGCGTCCACGCTGCGATGGCACTGTCCGAGGTCGGCTACGAGACGATCATGGTCAACTGCAACCCCGAGACCGTCTCGACCGACTACGACACCTCAGATCGTCTGTACTTCGAGCCGTTGACGCTCGAAGACGTGCTCGAGGTCGTCCACGCCGAGCAGCAAGCCGGACCCGTAGCCGGCGTCATCGTCCAGCTCGGCGGCCAGACTCCGCTTGGACTGGCCGCAGGGCTCGAAGCGGCCGGCGTTCCGATCGTGGGCACGCAGCCGAAGGCGATCGACCTCGCCGAGGAGCGCGGGGCGTTCGGAAAGGTGCTCGCCGAGGCAGGACTGCCAGCCCCGAAGCACGGTATGGCGACGACGTTCAGCAACGCCCGCAAGATTGCGGCGGAGATCGGCTACCCGGTGCTCGTGCGCCCGTCGTACGTTCTGGGCGGCCGTGGCATGGAGATCGTGTACGACGAGGGCACCCTCAAGGACTACATCGATCGGGCCACCGAGATCTCGCCTGAACGCCCGGTGCTGGTCGACCGGTTCCTCGACGATGCGATCGAGATCGACGTCGACGCCCTGTACGACGGCGAGGAGCTGTTCCTCGGCGGCGTCATGGAGCACATCGAGGAGGCTGGTGTGCACTCCGGAGACTCGGCCTGCGCCTTGCCGCCGATCACGCTCGGCGGGCTGGAGATCCAGCGCATCCGCGAGTCGACCGAAGCCATCGCCAAGGGCGTCGGCGTACGCGGTCTCATCAACATCCAGTTCGCGCTGAGCTCCGACATCCTCTACGTGATCGAGGCCAACCCGCGGGCGTCTCGCACGGTTCCGTTCGTCTCGAAGGCGACGGCGACGCCGCTGGCCAAGGCCGCGGCGCGTCTGATGCTGGGCGAATCGATCGCTGACCTGCGCAAGGCCGGTGTGCTGCCGGCGGACGGCGACGGGGGAGACCTACCCGATTCGGCGCCCATTGCGGTCAAGGAAGCCGTCATGCCGTTCAACCGGTTCCGTACGTACGAGGGCAAATACGTCGACACCCTCCTCGGCCCCGAGATGCGGTCGACTGGCGAAGTCATGGGCATGGACCACGCATTCGGCACAGCCTTCGCGAAGTCCCAGGCCGGCGCCCAGAACGGCCTGCCGACGTCCGGCAAGGTCTTCGTCTCGGTTGCCAACCGCGACAAACGGCACATGATCTTCCCGGTCAAGCGGCTCGCGGACCTTGGCTTCGAGATCCTCGCGACCAGCGGCACCGCCGTCGTACTCGCCCGCAACGGTGTTCACGCCACGGTGATCCGCAAGCTCAACGAGGACCCGTTGGCTGGCGAGTCGCGTTCGACGATCGTCGAGAAGATCCATGAGCAGGACGTCCAGCTCATCATCAACACCCCACATGGCGTCACGGCCGGCGGCAACGCTCGCATCGACGGCTACGAGATCCGTACGGCAGCCGTTGCCGAGGGCATCCCGTGCATCACCACCGTGCAAGGTCTGGCTGCGGCGGTGCAGGGCATCGAGGCACTGATCGAAGGCAAGATCGGTGTCACCTCGCTCCAGGAGTGGGGCCAGATCGTCACGGCAGGTCGCGAGTGAGCTTCGGATCGCGTGCCCGCGCGGCGATGGCTGCGTACGGGCCTGCCTGTGTCGGAATCGATCCTCACGCCGAGCTGCTCGCTGAGTGGGAGCTGCCTGACTCCGTCGAAGGCCTCGACCGGTTCGCCAGCATCTGCGTCGAGGCGTTCGCAGGGCATGTCGCATTCGTCAAGCCTCAATCGGCGTTCTTCGAACGATTCGGAGCCCAGGGTGTCGTCATCCTTGAGCGCACGATCCAGGACCTCCGCCACACCGGCACGTTGGTGGTGCTCGACGTAAAACGCGGTGACATCGGCTCGACTGCCGCTGCGTACGCTGACGCCTACCTCGACGAGGACGCGCCCATGGCGGCCGATGCCATCACGGTGAGCCCATTCCTTGGGTTTGGTTCTCTGCAGCCGTTCTTCGACGTCGCCGAGCGCAATGACGCCGGTGTGTTCGTGCTTGCACTGACCTCCAACAAGGAGGGTGCTGAGGTACAGCACGCGCTCAACGGTGACACCACTGTTGCCGGTGGCATCCTGAGCCAGCTGGCAGCACTGAATGCCGGCCAGACGCCGATGGGCTCGTTCGGAGCAGTCGTCGGAGCGACGATTGGTGATGTCGGTGAGGACCTTGCGATCAACGGCCCGCTGCTGGTCCCGGGCTTCGGCGCTCAGGGCGGAACGGTCGACGACATCCGACGACTGTTCAGCTCGGTCATCGACAACGTGATCCCGTCGACCTCCCGAGGAGTTCTCGCCGAAGGACCCGATGTGTCCGCTCTGCGCGGTTCTGTCGCACGGGTGAACTCCGAACTTGTAGGCTCCTAGAGTCCGGGACACCGGCTCACCGATTCGTACGCTCTAGGAGCCACTGCATGACACGCACCGCCGCCTTCCTGGTCTCTACCCTCGTCTGCGCCTCGGTGCTCTCGGGATGCGGCGGCCAAAGCGCCTACTGCGACGCGGTCGACAAGGGCAAGGCGTCACTCAACACGTTCGGTGAGAAGCGCACGGATGCGGCCTACGCCGGTTACGCCAAGGTGCTCGACGGAGTCGCCAAGGTCGCTCCCAAGACGATCAAGAAGGACTGGACGGCTCTCGCCGATGTCACCAAGGGTGTCATTGCAGCGCAGAAGGCGGTCGACCTCAAGCTCGAGGAAATGACCGTTACCGCCAAGGTCAAGAAGCTCAGCGCAGCACAGCTCAAGCAGCTCAACACCGCGTATGAGGCGTTCAATGCAACGACAGCGCAAAGAACGGCAGTTGTGAAGAATGTGAAGCAGGAATGCAAGATCACGCTCAAGTGACTTGACTAGCGATGAGGTGACGAAATGGCACTCCCAATTTTGACGGCCGAACAGCGTCAAGCAGCTCTCGAGAAGGCTGCGATCGCACGCAAGGTGCGCGCAGACATCAAGGACAAGCTCAAACATTCCGGCGCGAGCCTGACTGAGGTCCTCCAGGAATCCAAGGCCAACCAGTTCATCGCCAAGCTCAAGGTCGTTGACCTGCTGCAGTCGATGCCCGGCGTCGGCAAGGTCAAAGCACAAGAAATCATGGATCGGGTCGGCATTGCAGCCAACCGACGCCTGCGCGGCCTCGGCGACAACCAGATCTCTGCCCTGATCGCCGAGTTCAAGGAACGAGCAGACCGCTCTGGCCGTGGCTGAAGCCGCACCCGAACGATCACGGCTCGTCGTGCTCGCGGGTCCGACTGCGGTCGGAAAGGGCACAGTCGCAGCCTGCGTACGCAGCTCGCACCCCGAAATCTGGATCTCCGTCTCCGTCACGACCCGGGCTCCGCGCCCGGGCGAGATCGACGGTGTGCACTATCACTTCATCACCGAGGCCGAATTTGACGAGATGATCGCCAACGACGGCCTGCTCGAATGGGCCGTCGTGCATGGTGCTGCCCGCTACGGCACTCCCCGGGCTCGGGTCGAGGAGCGGCTGTCTGCCGGCCAACCAGCCCTGCTTGAGATCGATCTGCAAGGCGCACGGCAGGTCCGCGAACGAATGCCAGACGCCCTGATGGTCTTCCTCAAGCCGCCGAGCTGGGAAGAACTCGTACGCCGTCTTGTCGGGCGGGGGACCGAGGGACCTGAGGAGCGTGAGCGGCGCTTGGCGACCGCGCGCATCGAGCTGGAGGCCGAGAACGAGTTCGATGTGACGATCGTCAACACCAATGTCGAGAGTGCCTGTCAGGAATTGGTAGACTTGTTCTGATCCGGCAGCAGCCGGACCCCGTTTCTAGAACTTTTCTGTGAGGCTCTCTGTGTCCACGACACGCTCCGTCGCCATCGGCATCACCAACCCGCCGCTCGACGACCTGCTCGAGAAGGCCGACTCCAAGTACAAGCTCGTCCT
>JAKFCR010000053.1:0-7765 GCA_036676545.1 Aeromicrobium sp.
CTGCTGTTCGACGGCGTCCCGTGGGTGGGCCGCGCACAAGAGGAGCACGACGCGTTCGCCCAGGCACTGCGCGACCACGACGTCGAGGTCCTCTACCTGATGGACCTGCTTGCCGAGTCCCTGGTCGACGCCGACGTACGCGCCGGCATCATCGAGTCGACCACCTCGAGCCTGCGTCTCGGAGACGGGCTGCGCGCGCATATCGCCCGGGTCATGACCGATCAGGCGCCGACTGAGCTCGCGCTGACACTGACGGCCGGACTGCGCAATGACGAGGTCGTGAGCTTTCGAAGCATCGTGACCAGCCTGCTCCCGTCCGAGAGCTTCTTGATCGACCCCCTGCCCAACCTGCTGTTCACTCGCGACTCATCGGTCTGGCTTCCGGGCCGTGTGGCGATCACCAGCCTCGCGATGCCTGCCCGAGTACGCGAGACCCAGCTGACCGGCCTGATCTACGAGCACCATCCGCGTTTTGTCGGCACTCCCCGTGCACACGGACCACATCTCGAGCACCTCGAAGGCGGCGATGTCCTGCTCCTGGCACCCGGCGTGTTCGCAGTCGGCGTGGGCGAACGTACGACTCCCGCTGGCTTCGAGCGGTTCGCCCGTGAGGCTCTTGAAGGTGGACTGGCCCGGACCGTGCTCGCCGTTCCGATCGCCCAGGAGCGCGCCACGATGCACCTCGACACCATCGTCACGATGGTCGATGTAGACACCGTGGTGATCTACCCGACGATGGCCGACGATCTTCGCGCCCATGCCGTCACGCTCGACGGTGATGAGCTGGTCGTCGCCGCGGAGGAATCGTTCTTCGACGCCGCGGCGCGGGCGATGGGCATCGACAAGCTGCACCAGATCGACACCGGCCTCGACCCGGTCACCGCTGAGCGTGAGCAATGGGACGACGGCAACAACACCTTGGCGATCGGCCCGCGTCTCGCCGTTGCATACGAGCGCAACGAGCAGACCAACGCGCGCCTCAGGGAGCACGGTGTCGAGGTCATCGCGATCAGCGGTTCCGAGCTGGGATCGGGCCGCGGTGGTCCCCGCTGCATGTCCTGCCCGATCGACCGCGACTAGGACATGCAGACAGCAACCCTTGAAGCCTTCGAGACCGAGCGGCCTCGGCTGCTCAACGTTGCCTATCGGCTGACCGGGAGCGTCGTCGATGCTGAGGATGCCGTACAGGACGCCTGGCTGAGGCTCGAGCGGGCGGACGCTGACATCAGCAACCTGCAGGCCTGGCTCACGACCGTCGTCAGCCGACTGTGCCTTGACCGACTCGGCTCAGCTGCCAAGCGCCGGGAGTCGTACGTCGGCCAGTGGCTGCCCGAGCCTGTCGTCACGGCGTACGACGCGACCGACGATCCGCTCA
The DNA here is from genome assembly GCA_036676545.1 of Aeromicrobium sp. Lineage (GTDB taxonomy): Bacteria > Actinomycetota > Actinomycetes > Propionibacteriales > Nocardioidaceae > Aeromicrobium. Next base: position 1,376 of record JAKFCR010000053.1, read on the forward strand.
CCGCCCTCGTACGCGATGAGGACGCGCGGTTCGCCGCTCTGGTCGTCCTCGAGGTGCTTCCACCGGCCCAGCGGGTGGCGTTCGTTCTCCACGATGCCTTCGACGTGCCATTCGACGAGATCGCCGATGTCCTCGACGTCGATCCGGCCAACGCCCGCCAGCTCGCCTCGCGGGCGCGCAAGGCGGTCGCCGAACCGCCACCCCCGGTCTCAGACGAAGAACACCTCGCGGCGGTGTCGAGGTTCGTCGAGGCGATGGCCACCGGTGACCTCGACACCATCATCGCGACCCTGCATCCCGACGCAATCGTGATGGGCGACGCCAACGGCACCACCAACACCGCCGTCAACGTCATCCACGGCGCCGAGAAGTTCGCCCGCTTCTACCTCGGACTGATGAACCGCTACGGTCCCGACGCCCTCGAGGGCATGACACCCGTCCTCGTCAACGGAGAGCTCGGCTTCGTCACGTTCGGTTGGACCGGCGAGACCGAGAAGCTCAGCTCGCCGCCGCGGGTTGCAGCTTTCGCTGTCCGCGACGGCAAGGTCTGCGCTTCGTACGACATCGCCAACCCCGAGAAGCAGGGTGGCGTCAGGCTTCCTGCTTGGCCAGCTCGTCCGTAGCCCACGGAACACGGCACGCATCACCGGAGCTGAATCCCTGATCCGTGATGCCCAGTGCGTGGTTCATCCGGGCTCGCTGGTTCTCGTGCGAGATCTGGTAGGTCAGCTCGAGTACGCCGTCGTTGCCGTACTTCGCGACCAGCGAGGCGACCTGCTCGTCGGTCACGGTCGTCGGGGTGGCGGTCATCGCATCTGAGTAGCGGATGACTTCGCGCTCGGCCTCGGTGAACTTGTCCGAGGTTTCGAACTCCCCGATCTCCTTGAGTCGGTCGATGTCGAGCCCGTCAAGTCGCTGCAGCATCGCGCCGAAGTCGACGCACCAGGAGCAACCCACGGTCCACGCCGTGCGGTAGACCGCTAGCTCGATCAGCGGCGCCGGGACAACGTGCATCGCCTTCTGCAGCGCGAGCTCATGTCGCGCCGCGAGAACGAAGAGCTTGCGGTGGTGAGCCATCACGGCGAATGGTTCGGGCACCTCGCCAACCTGCTTGCGGGCCATCCGGTATCCGACCTTGATGATCGGTCCGGCGTCCTGAGGCCTGAGGGCGGGAATACGAGACATGGGGTGACTCCTGTCCTGCGGCGCCGGTGCGCCACTCACCCCTCAGACGACGTAGCCCTCAGAAACGTGACAGGTCAGCGAATCGTGACTTGGCGGCTGGTGAGTGCGCTGCGGGCCGAGCGCTGCTCAGACGTGAGCGGTGACTCGTCGGCGAGGGCATCGTCGAGCCGCTTGGCAAACTCAGCCGCGGGCTTCTCCAGCTCAGCCGCATCGACCTCGAACTCCCACACCGGCACCAGCAGACCGTGTGCGCGGAAGTGTCCGATAAACTTGCTGCCATCGCCGAGCGTGTCAGCGCCAGCGACACGCAGCCGGGCAAGTGCGTTGAGCAGCTTCTGCTCGTCGTGGGTCATGACCCAGCGGAGCCAACGATGCGGACTCATCTCGGTCCAGTACGCCGAGTCGACCGACTCGAGCCGTACGGTCGGCGCGATCGTCTCGTTCGCATCGGCCAGCGCCTCGGCAGTGCCCGGCGCGTCATCCACTCCTTCGACCCAGTAGTCGAAGCCATCGTGCATCTGCACGTCGAATGGACTGGCCGGGTCGATCAGGTCCTGCATACGGGCGCCGACGCCCGGATCTGTGAGCGGGATGGGCCGACCGGGCTCGGTCTCGAGACCTGTCTCGACCACGTGGGCCAGGTCGCGACTGATGTCGCCGAAGTTGTGAGCCACCTGCAAGCCGAGCCAGATCTCACCGTCGGGTCGGACGAGGCCAGCACCCGAACCCGGCAACGACGCGCAGACGCGTACCTTCTGACCGGTCTTGAGCTTCACGTACGCGGTGGCCGAGGGGACGAACTCGCGCAGGGCGATCCAGTCGGCTTCACCGGGGAGACCCTCAAAGGTGCGCGCGACGAACGGCATACGTTCTTTGACGGTCTTGTTCTTGTTCCGCGATTTCTTGCCCACGAGGGGCGAGTCTATGCGGCGGGCGGCGCAGTGATCAGTGCAGGCCCATGACGAGCTCGGCGTTGACGCGCGTGCCCTGCGACATGTCGACCCACCAGCGATCGGCGACCCGATTGATGATCGACAGACCGCGACCACTCAGCGAATCCTCGTCGAAGTCGACCGGCTTGAGCGGCTCGCTGACGCCGCCGTCATGCACGCTGAGCTCGAGCAGGGTGCCATTGATGCTCCACGAGATCTCGATCGTGCCATCCGGTTTGGGCATGCCGTGGCAGACCGCGTTGGCGATCATCTCGCTGATCACGATGAGCGCGTCGTCGATGACGGCATTGGACGCCCGGTGCACAGTCAGGAAGGCTGCGAGCCTCGTACGAGCGATGCTCGGTGTCGAAAGCTCAAACGGCAGGCGAACGATGTCATGCGACTTCATTTCGACCACCTACCCGAGAAAGCCGGAGCTGCGCATTGCGCAAGGCTCCGGTAACTGACGTGCATATAGTCCAAAGTAACCAGTCGAGGGGGTTCATTGCTACCCGGCGCACCATCGAACCCGTCTCATTACGCTCAAATACGGTGAGAGAAACTGTACAAATGAACGAACAAGGCGTCCCATCTACGGACATCAACGCGATTCCTGAGGCAATTCCAGCCGACCTCGTCGTGCTCGACGTACGCGAGCAGCACGAGTGGGACGCCGGACACATCGACGGTGCGATCCACATTCCGATGAGCCAGATTCAGTCTCGGGTCGGCGAGCTCGACCCGTCGATCCACACGATCGTCGTGTGCCACGTCGGAGGCAGATCAGCGCGGGTGACCGGCTGGCTTCACGCCCAGGGTCACAACGTCGTCAACCTCACTGGTGGCATGGAGCTCTGGGAGGCCGCCGGCCGTCCCGTTGTGGTGCCAGACAGGCCCTAGGTTCCGGGCGGACGCCAACCCGGCGGCAAGTAGCCCGGGTATGGCGGCGTATTGGCTGGCGGCACCCATTCGGCCAGCGGCTGATGGACAGCCGGCTGATAAGCGGGCGCGTACGCCATCGCGTACGCGGGCGCCGGGATGGGCACCCACACGACGCGCGGTGGCGGCAGCGGGATCGGCGGACGCAGACGGACGATCCCGTGACGTCGTACCGATCGCTCGACCAGGCCGATGAACGCCAGGTTCATGATCGCGGTCGGAATCAGGTCCAGCGGACCTCCACCATCCGAGACGTTGAGCATGCCCAGCGAATCGAAGACCATCAGGGTGATGTTGTTGATTGCGTGAACCGCGATGCTCGCCTCGAGACCACCCGTGCGGATGACGAGGTAGCCAGCCATGAGGCCAAACAGTCCGACGTCAATCAGACCCCACAGGTTGTAGGCGTGACCCGCGACGAAGATCGGCGTAGACACGACGACCGGCATCCACGCGAACCTCGACCAGGATCCGACGAGCTGAAGCAGGTAGCCGCGGAACACGTACTCCTCGGCCGCTGCCTGAAATGGGGTCAACGTGAGCACCAGGATCAGCATCAGGATGACCCGCCCATCGAACGCGGACGGCGATTGCACTGAGTCCGGGTCGAGCCAGTACGACAGTGCGACGAGCGCGCCGATTCCGCCACCAAACACGATCACGGCCAGCGCACTGGTGTGCTTGAGCCAGCCCCAGCGCATACGACCCTCGACGGACGTCAGGTACCCGATGCGTCGCGGGCCAGTGGCGAGCACGGCCACAAGCACCGCCGGAATCAAGAGGGCGAGGCCAAGCATGTCCAGTGCGAAGAAGTCGGGACGGTCGACGTTGATCTCTCCCGCGTCATCGAGCCACTCACCCAGACGTCCCGGCCCGTCAAAACCCGACATGAGGAGGAAGGCGACCAGCACCATCAAGCCCGACGCCGTGAACCACAAGACGACGGTGAGGAAGCCGGCTACCGGAAGCTTCCACCACGCATACTCAGGCGTCTCCCGAGCCTGCCGGTGATACGGAGTGGACACGCCGTGAATCCTGACAGAGGTGAAGGCAGAAAACAGCGCCACCGGAAAGATCCGATGGCGCTGAAGGGTGCTGCTACTACTTGGCTGCTGCCTTGAGGCGCGAGCCGACGCTCAGCTTGACTCCGTGTCCGGCTGGAATGTCGATCGTCTCGCCGGTCGACGGGTTGCGGCCAACGCGGGCGGCACGCTCGACGCGCTCGACGGACAGGATGCCCGGGATCGAGACCTTGTCGCCGTTGCCGGAGACGGCCTCGACGAGGATTTCGCTGAACGCCGAAAGTACGGCGTCCGCTTCGGTCTTGCTGGTGCCTGCCTTCGATGCAAGGGCGGCAACGAGTTCGTTGCGGGAAATGGCCACAAATGCTCCTCATGAATGGTGTGTGCGACGTCCATTCTATGAACTCGCGCCAACAGATCCTTGACCCCCCGTGGGCCTCTGTGATTGTTACTGCTGCTATCGCCACCATTGTGACAGAGGCTCCGCATCGACGAGCGCCGGGAGCGCACTGAGATAGGTCGCGCGCGGCCATTCCACGACGCCGAGCGACTCCAGATGCGGGGTGCACCATTGCACGTCGATCAGCCCTCTGTCCCCGACGATCTCGGCCAGTGCGACGAGCGCGACCTTCGACGCGTCGGTCACTCGGTGGAACATCGACTCCCCGGCGAAGAGCCCCCCGATGTTGAGTCCGTACAGCCCTCCGACCAGATCACCGTCGGCATTGCGGGTCTCGACGGAATGCGCCCAGCCGAGCCGGTGAAGGTTCACGTACGCCTCGCGTATCGCGTTGTCGATCCAGCTCCCGGGCCGAGTCGGGTCGGCGCAGGCATCGATCACCTCCTCGAAGGACTCGTCGACCGTGATCGACAAGTGTCGTACGGAGCGCTTGAGGGATCGGGAGACCTTGAGCGCTGAGGGGACCAGGATTCCGCGTTGCATGGGCGACCACCACAGCAGTTCCCCGTCGTGCGGCATCGGGAACGCGCCGTGCCGGTAGGCATCGATGATCGTCCCCGGTTCGAGATCCGCTCCCGCTGCAACGCAGTCCTCATCGGGCCATTCGGCGGGCTCGAACCTCCACGGCGAGGGCGCCAGCGGCTGCGGCCTCACGGCTCGAGAACGCGTTTCAGGTGGTAGAGCGGAGCGTCGCCCCACTCCTTCCACTCGGCGGCGGTGGCGCCTGCGAGGCATGACCACCAGGTCAGCGCACGATTGACCGGCTGGGTGAGGGCTGTCGCGTCCCACTGGTCAGACAGCTCAGCGACGGTCAGCCCCCAGACGTCGGTATAGGCATCAACGAGATCGCTCCAAGCCAGCTCCGTACGCGACTCGATCCAGCCGTACGGGACGCTCAGCACTTCAACAGCGTGAGACCACTGGCCGTCACCGAAGTCGAAGATCCTCAAGCCCGCGTCTGCTGGCGCGAACACGTTCCACGGGTGCAGGTCGCCGTGCTGCCACGTGGCAGGCAGCGATCCCTCAACCAGCAGCTGTGCGGCGTCGGCGATCGCGTCGCGCTTCGCGCGCAGCTCGCCCTCGACGTCCCGCGACACATGCGATGGATGGTCGGCCGGCAGGCCAGCGAACGTGTTGACGATGCGGTCGAAGCGTTCAGGCACGGTGATAGGTGAGCAGTCAGGCAGTCCTGTGGCGATCAGCTCCTGGCGGTGATCCGCCACCACACGCTGGATGCGCGCCGTCTCGGCGAGCAGCATGCGCCAGTCGTCAGCCGTGGGCTCGTGGCTGTCGCCGAGGGTCGTCCCACGATCTGCCGTGACGATCCATCCGCGCTCGGCGTCGATGGCGAAAGGCACGTCCACCGCGTCCGGCACGATGCGCGCCAGCTCGGCGTGCAGCAGGGGCTCAAAGGCCATCGACGCACAGTTGGCCTTGAACCAGAGCGTGCCCTGATCGGTCGGCACCACAAGCTGTGTCGACCATGGGCGTACCCGCGGCTGAGTGATCTCGCCCGTCAGGACGCGGCCGCTCGCCGCGAGATGCTCGCCGATCCAGTCCTCTGCCACACGACGCCACTCGTCGCTGGCGACATGCTCGGAGAACGGTCGGCCCATGGCGATCAGCGTAGTGAGCGGTCTGCTCATATGCTTGCCAGATGGGAGTCAGAGGCAAGCTCGCCGCATCCGCCGCGACCAAGCTCGCTCCCCAAGTTGCGTCAGGCTACGTGCGCACGGTCCTCGACCAGGCCATCGACGGCATCGGACCGCTCCGTTCGGCGGCGGCAACTGCCGACACCAAGCTCGTCGACCACAACGGCGACGTCGAGCTGGCCGTACGTGGACTCATCCGC
>JAKFCR010000054.1:0-25866 GCA_036676545.1 Aeromicrobium sp.
TCGCCTTCCTCTCGGCGGCGATGCTCCTTGCCGCGTACGTTCGCATGCCGCTGCGCGGAACCCTGCGCGCCCTCCGACCGCTGCTGTTCGTGATCGCCGTCGTGTCGATCTTCCAGGTCTGGCAACGCGGCTGGCCAACCGCCGTGCACGTAGTCGCCGGGCTGCTTGCCGTAATCATCGTGGCGCTGGTCTTCACGGCCACAACACGTATCGAGGATGTGCTCGACACGATCACCCGCGGCCTCGGACCATTCCGCCGTTTCGGAGTGAAGCCTGAGCGAGTCGCGCTGGCGTTCTCACTGATGATTCGTGCCATCCCCGGCATCCTCGACATCGCCCACGAGACACGTGCCGCCGCCAAGGCTCGCGGACTCGAACGCAGCCCACGCGCGCTCCTGGTGCCGATGGCGATCCGCACGGTCGCCCGGGCGTTCGAGACCGGCGATGCGCTGCACGCGCGGGGCATTGGCGACAAGGACGACTGAGAGCGACTCAGGCAGCCGCCTTCACTAGGCCGACCCCACCGTGCTTCGTGGATCCCGCGGACGGGTGCGAGCGCGTGACCAATCTGCCGCACGGCGCTCGACGAGTAGCCAGCTTGCCCAGCCAAAGATCGTGGTGACGACCATCGCCACCGCAGCAAAGACGAACACTCCGTGGTCGGCAACACCGAAGTTGTACAGCAGCTGCTGCAAGGGCCAGGCATAGACGTACATGCCATAGCTGATGTCGTTCGTGGCGCCCAGCTTCTTGATCCTGTCGGGCGCATTCGCGGCGAACCAGATCACCGCGTAGCTGAACGGGATGGCGCCGATGAACATGGTCACGGGGAAGTGGAAGCAGGCGATCGAGACGACGAATGCCACGAGCGCGACCCGCCCGTTGAGTCGAATCACGTCTTGCCACGCATAGAAGGCGACGCCAACCGCAAATGACGCGACGATGAAAAGTGCGCCAGGCTCAGGATTGTAGAACGTGACAAAGGTGCCAAAGGTCAGGATTCCCGCCAACCCGATCGAGCTGAGGACGCGGAGGTGTCGACGCAACGCGGGCACCGCCAAGCCACAACCGATGAATGTGTAACAAATCAGCTCCAAGGGGATCGTCCACGCGGATCCATTCCACGTGAACGAGTTCGGATTGCCCTCCAGGATGCTGGTGAGTTGATCTTGACCGGGGAAGAACAGCAAGTGGCCGCCGATGTAGCCCCAGGCCTCGCCCCAGCTCCAGTCACCCTTCTTCTGCGCCGCCAGAGGACTGATCACGAGTGCCGTCACAACGAAACAAAGCCACAGAGCAGGGACGATTCGGCCAATCCGACGCAGTGTGAAGTGAGCTCCCGAAAGCTTGAAACGGCTGGTTGTGATGAGGAAGCCGCTCATCATGAAGAAGTAGCACACGATCATGAGCCCGAACTGCATGTCTCCCCACCGAGGTTCAGGGCCAGTTCCAGCAAGCGTCGGGGAGTGCACGCCGACAACAATGAAGGCGCCAATGAGGCGCAGGAAGTTGAAGGCGTTGTGTCGAAGATCCAACCCCGTCGCAATCGTCGGCGACTCAGCCACTGAAGGTCCTTTCAAGGTCATGCGCGCAACTCCGTCAGCATCTCGTCAACCTTCGCCAGAACCTCTGTCCAAGGCAAGGCGATATCGGACAGTACCCCGGTGTCAGCCCTGGCAGGCGAACCCTTGCCGACGAGGTAGGAGTAGTCGATATGGCCCAGTGACTGTGCAATCGTCCAGAGCCCGGTGTGAACATAGTCCGGCGCAAAGAGCTCGAGCACCTTGGTTCCAGGTTCGCAGAACAGCATATTGGTGAGCCCGGCTCCATGTGGTGCCACCACGACCTTGGCTGCATGGAAGCTGTTGATCTGTTCCTGCACGCTCAGGCTGCCTGGATCAACCTTGCTGAAGCCGCGCTCCTCGAGGTGCGGCCACAACTCGGCTTCCTCGTCATATCGACGAGTGTTCGGCTTGTTGCCACGGGTGATGTAGAGGTACGGCGCAAGCGTCGATGGTCCGCTCGGCCGGAGATGCTCGAGAAGCCATTGCGTTCCCCACTCGGGCGCGCCCAGTTCTTGATTCGGGGTGCTCGGCACGATCAGTTCATCTGCGGTCCAGGCGTTCTGGTGGCCAGGCTGAATCCATGGCTCCGGGATACCCGCAAGCTCCAGCAGCTGGCGCTGATATCGCGCTTGGTGCGGGACGATCACGGCGTCGACGACCGCGTCTGGCATGGCTTCCCGGAAGATGCCGTATCGCGGAAGCGCGTCGAACATGAAGTGGTAGTAGTTGCTGCTGCAGCCTCGGGTGTTGAGATTGAGTACCCGACCAGGGATGTGTTGCGGCCGTGGCAATCGCGTACGAAGGAAGATCGGGTGCTCGCGCCAGCTCGACAGACCGAAGTATCCGCTTGTCTCGTAGTCGAGGGTGCCACCTTGAGTGATGTTGGCGCCGTAGTCGCCGACGGTGACTCCGTTCTTGAGCACCACCGCATATCGAGCCGGAATCTCGACCTCGAGATCAGCTGCGAACCTGTGATGGCCGGCAGGTGTGCCGTCGGGCATCGGCGACACGCGATGCTCCGGGGGACCCGCAGGAAAGAACTCCACGCCTTCGGGCTCGAGCTGCTGAGTCGCGAGCGAAGCCCTGGTCGCACGCCTGGGCACGCCGCGGGAGCCCAACAAGGGTGCGATCCTCCGATTCACCAAGCCCAAGGTGAACGACAGCATCCGGTGCACCCGCTTGAAGTAGGGCCACAACGGCTGGAGCCTTGAGGGCAACCTGCTCACGAGTTGGGTCCTTCCTGCGCGTTCTCCCAAGGGCCCCTTGACTGCCGCGGGAACCGGGCAAAGGTAGCAGACCGACCGCCTTGAACTGCTCGCCCGCTCAACGTCCCGTCGGCTCTGCTTTGTCGTCGACTGATCAGGCGCGTTCGCCGTTTGGCTTCACGACGTACCAGTTGCCGCCGTTCAGAAATACGTTGTGGCACTTCACCTCGCCAGGTGCCTCGTGCGCGTAGAAGTAGAGCGGATGCCCGCCATACGTCACCTGAACCGTGCCGTCGGAGCGTTCAGTCGTACCGAGCAGCGATTCTTTGACCTTGGCTCCTGCGACGGGATCACCGTCGGTGAGCACCGGCGGCCATGCCGTGGCGCAGTCGTCGTAGCACTTCGGCTCGTCAGTCTTCTCGATGTCGAAGAGATAGATCGCCTGGTCACGGTCGTCGAACAGCATGGGCCCGAAATCGCTGTCGCTCACGACGATCTCCGTGCCTGTCTTCGGCTCAGGCGAGTCGCTGGTGGGCGCGGTTGTCGTCACCGTGTCACTCGCCGAGTCGTCCGGGGTCGACCCACCGTCGCCACCGCACGCAGTCAACAGGAGGTATGCGGCGATCGCCGCGATCACTCGTCGGGTCATACCCGGAGTATCGCCGTTCTTCGCGAAACGAGCCACTGAACCCGTGCGCAGAAATGGTGTCCGGTCAGAACGCGAACGTCCAGATCGCCGAACAGGCGGCCGGGATCAGGCCGAGGCACAGGAAGAACGACAGCGGAGAGCGCTTGTGCATCAGCAGGATCGCAACGACGGCGATCACCCCGAGCACCCCGGTCATGACGCACAGGGCAACAGCCGTTGCCGGATCGTCATCGCGGATCACATGCGTGACGACGATGAGCGCACCTGTCGGGAACATGGCAACAGCGGAGATCAGGGCCGAAATGACCCACCGCTGGGTTCGTTCGAGCGACGTGGGGCGTTGGCCCGTGTCGGCATTCACACCGTGTCAGCCGACTCGCGGAGTTCGGCGAGCATGCCTTCCTGGTCGGTCCACATCGACGCGAGGATCCGTCGACCGAACAGCAACAGCTGCGCAACATCGGTGGTGGACAACGTGTAGACCACGGCCGAACCCTCACGCGATGAGCTGACCAAGCCCGCCCGGCGCAGGACGGCGAGCTGCTGGGACAGGCTGGACGACTCGACCTCAATGTCGGCGAGCAGCTCGCTCACAGCTCGCGGGCCGTCCTGCAGCATCTCAAGCACGCGGATTCGTACGGGGTGCCCCAACGTGCGGAAGAGCTCAGCCTTGGCCTGATAGAGCGGCACGCTCGGCTTCATGGATGCATCCTCGGCGACTGTTGGATATGTCACTTGTAGATTACATCACTTGAAGAAGTCTTCACTTGCGGTAGCGTGCGAAGACGCGCATGGGCACGACGAATATGTAGTCCGCGAAGACAAATTGTGAGACAAATGCCACGTCTGTCGCCCACCCGTGCGTTCCGGAACCAGAGAGGGCATGATCGAGCGATGGTTGACGTTGACGCAGCACTGGACGAAGCAGGACTCAAGAACCCACACGTGCGCGAGTACGTGCACTACTGGGCCGATCTGACCGGAGCCGAACGAGTCGAGGTGGTCAGCGCAGCTGACGACGCCCGACTCATTGCTGAGGCACTCGAGGCCGGCGAGCTGGATCCGGCAGGCGACGGGCTCTACTACTCCCGCAGCTACGTCAAGGACACCGCCCGCTCCGAGGAGCGGACGATCGTCGCGACCAACAACCCCTCCGACAAGGGCGTCTACAACAACTGGCGACCCGCGTCCGAGATGCGGCCGATGCTCGAGGACCGCATGCGCGGCGCCTCGGCCGGCAAGACGATGTACGTCATCCCCTATCTGATGGCACCTCCCGGCAACGCGCTCGCACCCTGGGCCGCTGGCGTACAGGTCACCGACACCCGCACCGTCGTGCTGCACATGATTCGCATGTCGCGCGTCGGCGCCGAGTTCCTCGAGAACCTCGACGACCCCGACCACTTCGTCCGCGCCGTCCACGTGACCGGCGATCTGGAGAATCTCGGCCAGGGCACACCCGACGACCAGCGCTACTTCGTGACGGTTGCCGACGAACGTACGATCCTGCACTTCGGTTCGTCCTACGGCGGCAACGCGCTGCTCGGCAAGATCGCGCACGGTCTGCGCCAGGGCGCGTACGACGGATGGGCGTCGCGCAAGTTCCTCGCCGAGCAGTACATGCTGATCGGCATCAAGGACAAGCAAACCGGCAAGGATTACCACATCTGCGGCGGCTTCCCGAGTGCCTCGGGCAAGACCAACCTCGCCATGATGCTCGCTCCCGACGTGCTCGGAGATCGCTACCACGTGTCGTTCTACGGCGACGACATCGCGTGGCTGTGGGTCGATGAGGCCAGCGGCAAGCTATACGGCATGAACCCCGAGTACGGAGTCTTCGGCGTCGCCAAGGACACCAACGAGGGCACCAACCCGACCGCCTTGGCGTCGATCGCCGAAGGCACCCAGGCGATCTTCACCAACATCGCCTACAACCCGACGACCAAGGAGGTCTGGTGGGAGGGCCGTACGCCCGCGCCGCCAGCCGACCACCACGGATGGCTGGACTGGACCGGCGCACCGATCGCCGATCGTGAGCCTGGCGACGACAGCCCGTGGGCGCACCCCAACAGCCGTTTCACCACGACGCTGGACAACGTGCCCAACATCGCGGCCGACTACAACGCGGCGGCCGGCGTGCCGATCGACGCGATCATCTTCGGCGGTCGCACCCGCGACCGCGAGCCGCTGATCCGCGCGATCACCGATCTTGCCGAAGGCGTCTACGACGGACTGACGCTTGGTGCCGAGGCCACTTCAGCGGCCGAGGGCAAGGAAGGCGTCCTTCGCTACGACCCGATGTCCAACCGCCCATTCATGGCGTACGGCGAGGGCGACTACGCGGCGCACTACCTCAAGATCGTCGGCGCCGCCAAGGAGCAGCCGATCTTCGCTCACGTCAACTGGTTCCAGCGCGGAGAGGACGGGCACTTCCTGTGGCCCGGCTACCGCGACAACCTGCGACCGCTGCTCTGGCTCCTGCAGCTCAAGAACGGCGAGGTCTCCGGTCGACAGACTCCGGTCGGCATCATTCCGACCGTCGAGGAGCTCAACCTCGATGGAGTCGACATCACCCCTGAGGACCTCGAGACCATCCTGACGATCGACAACGCTCGCTGGCAGCAGGAGATGGGCTACCGCGAGGAGCACCTCAAGCAGTTCGACAACCTGCCTGAGGAGATCTGGGAAGCGCACCGACGCGTCACCGCTGCGCTCGAGCAGGAGGCCTGAGGTAGGTCCTCAGGACGTACGCACTCCGTGCTCGACGCAGCGAGCGCTCCAGCCGTTGGGCACGACCTGCACGACCATGCGCCGGCGGCAGCTGGTGCAGAAGCGCGGCGGCTCCATCAGCAGGAGCTCGTCGCAGCGGGTGTGGTCGCCAACGCTGGCGTCTTCACCACAATGGCCGCAGTACGTCACAGCGTCTTCTGGAGTTCCTTGATCGGCATGCCGAGCTCGACCAGGAGGTCGATGTCCTCGTTGGCGTCGCGACCCAGCGTCGTCAGGTAGTTGCCGACGATGACGGCGTTGACTCCGCCGAGCAGACCTTCGCGCGTGCCGAGGTCACCGAGCGTGAGCTCGCGGCCGCCTGCGTAGCGCAGGATCGTGTGCGGCATCGCGAGACGGAAGGCGGCGATCGTACGCAGCGCATCCTGCGAGCTCATGAGCTCCTGGTCTCCGAACGGCGTGCCAGGGCGGGGGTTGAGGAAGTTGAGCGGCACCTCGTGGGGCCGCAGCTCAGCGAGCTGGACGGCGAGCTCCGCGCGCTGCTCGAGCGTTTCGCCCATGCCGACGAGCCCGCCGCAGCACAGCTCCATGCCGGCTTCGCGGACCATCAGGCAGGTGTCCCAACGCTCCTCGTACGAGTGCGTGCTCACGACCTGCGGGAAGTATGACTTCGCGGCCTCGAGGTTGTGGTTGTAGCGATGCACGCCCATCTCGACGAACTCGTCGACCTGCGCCTGCGTCAGCATGCCCAGCGAGCAGGCGATGTTGATGTCGACCTCGGCCTGGATGGCTTTGATGCCTTCGCGGACCTGGTCCATCAGGCGCTGGTCGGGACCGCGTACGGCCGCCACGATGCAGAACTCGCTGGCGCCGGTCTTGGCGGTTTCCTTCGCGGCCTCGACGAGCTCGGGGATGTTGAGCCATACGGCGCGCACCGGAGACTGGAACTGGCCCGACTGGCTGCAGAAGTGGCAGTCCTCGGGACAACCGCCGGTCTTGAGCGACACAATGCCCTCGACCTCGACCTCGGGTCCGCACCACTTCATGCGCACGGCATGCGCGAGCTCGAGCAGCTCGGGGATCTGCTCGTCGGGAAGCTGGAGGATCTGGACGAGGTGCTCCTCGCTCAGGCCGAGGCCCTGCTCGAGGACGTGGTCGCGCGCAATCTGGAGTACGTCGGTCATGCGGAGGAATCTATCCTGAACACTGTTCAGGTGTGGCTGCCGGGTTGCTTTGATCCGCAAGGGAACGTCGAAGACCTCAGCAGAACCACCCGTGTCTCAGCGCTGCGACCTGCGGGTGGTGCGGATGAGCACAGCCCAGGTCGCGATCAGAAAGACCACGGTGAACGCTGCAAGAATCAGCCAGTAGGTGCCGTTTGGCTGGGTGCCCGCGTCACCGTAGGACTCGAGCAGCGGCGGTCCGAGCGGAGAACCACCTTCGGCGAGGATGTGTCGCGCGCCGAGGTCGCTGCCAATGGCCTCGAAGGCCCACCGAGTGGGGATCACGGCGCTGAGAGCCGCGCCGGATCCCGGCATGAGCTGAACCGGGAGGATCGCACCCGAGAACAGCACAGCGGGAAAGCACAGCATGGGCAGCGCCAGTGTCGCTTGGGGCACGTTGCTGACGGAGGCAGAAGTGAGGAGGCCGAGGCCCAGGGCCGCGACCGAGCAGAGGGCAAGGCTGATCGCGATTGAGGCGTACGTCGATGGCGAACGACTCGGCAGTCGGTCCAGGAGCCGAAGAACACCCAGCATTCCTACGATGACAACCAACACGAACGGCACGAGGACGGTTACCTTCGACGCCACATACGCGCCGAGCCGCAGACCAACGAGGTACTCCCTGCGAAGGATCGCTCGCTCGGTGCAGATCTGCAGCAAGCCGTACGTGAGTCCGAAGAAGAACGCGGCGAACACAACCCAGAAGCCGAGCATCACCATAGAGCTTGGGCTCGGGTCCTCGAAGTCGAACGCGCCCGGCTGGAAGAGAATGACGAACATGCCGATGACCATGGCCGGAGACCCGACGAGGATCGCGAGCGTCAAGCGGTTCCGCACCAGCGTCTCCAATGTCCGACGAGTCAGGACAGCCCATTGGGTGAGGCCGCTCGCCACTGGCCGCCTGTTCACCGACGCGGGGCCCATGTCGGCGGTCGGCACGGCAGCGACGCTCGCGGAAGCGCGGTGATTGCCGTCTGGATCGGTCAGATGACGGTAGAGCTCATGCACCGAGCCGACCCCGTACAGCTCCATCGCCTCGTCCAGGGACCCTACGAAGCCAAGTCGCCCACCGCGAGTCACGCATATCACCCGGTCGCACGCCGCAAGGTCGTCGACCGAGTGCGTCGTGAACAGGACCGTCGCCGACCGGTCAGCGAGCTCCCGCAGGCGGCCGACCAGCTCAGAGCTCGTGATCGGGTCAAGGCCCGACGTCGGCTCATCCAGGAAGAAGACGTGCGGGTTCGTCAGAAGCTCGGCCGCAATACTGGCGCGCTTGCGCTGCCCTCCGCTGAGCGAACCCACCCGGACCTCGGCCTTGTCGCTCAGGCCCACGGCGCCGAGCGCATGCGTGACCGCCTCGTCGATCTCCACCGAGGTCGTCGACGATGGCAGGCGCAGACGCGCTGCGTAACGCAAGGTGCGCTCCAGAGCCAGGTCGGCGTGGATGATGTCGTCCTGCGGCACATAGCCGAGCACGCCGCGGAACGCACCGAGGTTCTCATACACGTCGACGCCGTCGAAGCACACCGATCCCGACGTCACAGGAGAGATGCCCGCGACCGCCTCCAGCAATGTCGTCTTGCCGGCGCCACTGGGACCTACGATCGCGACGAGCTCTCCGGCGGCTACTGAGAACGACACCCCGTCGAGAAGCGTCAATTGATCTCGCTTGCGCGTCCGGACCCGCCGGGAGACCCCGCGCACATCGATGCTGATGCCGCGTCGATCGACTGCGACGTCAACTTCCTGCAGTTGCTCGGTCATTTCTGCTCCTCATGTCTCGGTGTGCTTGGTGTTGCGGGAGAGGTCACACAGTCACTGAGACCTGCAGGTACGTCGCAGGAATCGACGTCGTGTTGGGATCTTGGCTTGCGTTCTGACTGGTGAACAGCTCGGCGAGCTCGTGCTGCAGATCCTCGGTACGGCCGTCCGCATCTGCAGCGGCGAAGGCGTTCATGGTCGGCCCGTAGTAGGTCCTGAACGTGGCAAGCAGCTCCGTCGGACCCGCCGGGTACTCAAATCGGTACGTCTCGCGGGAGAACGAGACCCTGTCGGCAGGGATGCCGGCCTCGCCGAACCGCTCGATCACGTTCTCCTCGACGCCCCACGTCA
This sequence comes from Aeromicrobium sp., assembly GCA_036676545.1. Taxonomy (GTDB): domain Bacteria; phylum Actinomycetota; class Actinomycetes; order Propionibacteriales; family Nocardioidaceae; genus Aeromicrobium. The sequence continues at coordinate 9,482 of JAKFCR010000054.1, forward strand.
TCGGGCTGATGAAGCCCTCGGGCGGTGGCGGAGAGTAGGAGCTCGAGATCTTGAGGATCTGGGCGACGAGAGTTGGGTCTCCCGGGATCCAGTTGCCCATCACGATCCGCCCGCCGGGCCGGGTCACCCGGACCATCTCCTTGGCGACATCGAACGGCCGCGGAGCGAACATTGCTCCGAAGATGCTCACGACCAGGTCGAACTCGTCGTCGGCTAGATCGTCCAGCTGTGAGGCGTCGCCCTCTTGGAACCGGCAGTTGCTCAAGCCCTCTGCTTGGGCTCGCTGGTTGCCCGCGGCCACCAGGTTTCCGGCGATGTCTACCCCCGTCACGTCCGCGCCGAGTCTGGCCGTAGGCAGGGCGGTCGTGCCGTCTCCGCAACCGAGGTCGAGCACTCGCGTTCCGGCGGTGATACCAAGACTCGCGACAAGAGCTTCGCCGCTAGCTCGCATGGCTTCGGCGACCTGGGTGAAGTCGCCCTTCTCCCACAGTGCCTTGTTTGGATTCGCTGTCAGCGTCATGACTTCCTCCAGAGATTGACCATCTTGGTTATTCAAGACATTGCTTGATTAACCCGCATCGGCATCCCCTTGTCAAGAGAACTCTTGAATATTATTCGGGCGCCCTGCAACATGAGGCTGTCAAGGTGAAAGCCGCCGATCAGGGGTGGCGTCGGGTCTCGTACATCCGCGATGCGACCAACGCGCCAGAGAGCGCCGTCAGCGCCGCAACGGTCCACACCGCGGTGCGCACTCCCCATAGGTCCGCCACAATCCCGGACAGGACTGCACCTACAGCGAAGCCGGCATCGCGCCAGAGCCGGTAGATGCCGACCGACCTGGCCCGCCAGGTGGGGTGGGCAACGTCGCCGATCACGGCGAGCAGAGTGGGGTAGACCATCGCCGTGCCTGCTCCCAGCAGTACTGCGCCGATGGCCCAAAGCGTGAAGGTCTCGGAGGTGGCGACGACGACGAGGGCCACGGCTTGGGTGAACATGCCGCCGACGATGAGAAACTTTCGCCCGATTCGGTCCGAGAGGGCGCCAGTGTAAAGCTGCCCGAGACCCCACACGGCTGGATACAACGCGGCCAAGATGCCGATGCGGCTCACCGACATCCCGGCGGTGGCGAACAGGAGCGGGAAGAGTCCCCAGGCAAGTCCGTCGTTGAGGTTGTTCACCATTCCGGCTTGGCACGCCGAGGACAAGGCTGGCTCGCGCAGGCTGGTCTGGGCAAATACCTGACTCTGGGTGAGGCCTCCCTGCAGGAGGGCGTCTCTGCCGTCGGACCTCGGAACGTGCGTGCGAGCCTCGACATCCGCGTGGGCTCGAGTCTCGCGTACAAACAGAGTGGACAGGCCCAGGCCTAGCGCGGCGAACACAATGCCGAGGTAGAACGGCTCCGGACGAAGTCCCTGCTCACTCGCGATATAGCCGGTGGCCAAGGCCGTTGCGGCGACTGCTCCGTAGCCGGCCGCTTCGTTCAGACCCATCGCGAAGCCGCGCCGTTCCGGGCCCACAAGGTCGATCTTCATGATCACAGTGGTCGACCAGGTCAGGCCCTGGCTCGCACCGAGGAGCACGTTCGCGGCGATCACCCACCACCACGTAGGCGCCCAGATCAGGAGCAATGGCACTGGTACGGCGACCAGCCAGCCCGCGACCAGCACGGGTTTGCGGCCGTAGCGATCCGACCAGGTCCCGGCGAGGTAGTTGGTCGCTGCCTTGGCCACTCCGAATACCAGGATGTAGGTCATCCCGGCGGTATAGGCGTCGAGGTGGAACTCCTGTTCGGCAAGCAGCGGCAGAACGGTGCGCTCCTGGCCAAGCATCCCTCCGACCAGCGCGTTCACCGCGACAAGCAGCGAGAACTGGGCCAGATTGGCTCGCAATCCGAGTCGGAGCGGACGCGGGTGACCCGAAGGGTCACTTCTCACGGACTAATCTCCAGGTCCACACCACGAGAGGCAGCCCAGTCCGAAGGCCCGCCAAGCAGCACGCTCACGTCGTCGTGACCGGCCTGCTCCAGCACGCTTGCCGCCGACATCGCCCGCTCTCCGTGTCCGCACATCACCGTTATCGGCTCGTCGGCGAAGGACGCAACCGTGTCGGAGAGATCGCCTAGCTCATGGTGAATCGCGCCCGGCAAGTGCCCGGCAGCGAATTCTGAGTCCTGGCGGATGTCGAGCACCCGCCCGCTGTCCGGCATCGTGGCTGGCACGACCAATTTTGTCGAGGTCGTGCCGAGGCCCGCGCCAAGCCAGGCTGCGATTCCCCCTGTGAGTTCCCCTGCAATGTCGTAGCCGACCTTGGCGGCCTGACCGAGGATCTCGTGGGGGTCTTGGTCAGGATTTCGGAGCACCACAACGCCGGCATCTTCAGGCAGCAACCAGCCGAGCCACGTACCGAACGCGGGGCGGAGCTCGATCGAAATCGATCCAGGTATGTGCGCCGCGGCGTACTCGGCGATGGGACGTACGTCGACGACCGTCGCCCCGTCGCCAACGAGACGGCGCACCTGCGCCACCGCAAGTGGCGTGATCGTCATTGGTTCCGGAAGGACAGCGGGACCTCGGCGGTTGGCTTCGCCAAGCCAACCGAAGTACGTGGGGAAAGATCCCAGCGAGCCGAGCAGGCGAGTCACGAACTCGTCTTCGCTCGTCGCCGTCAGCAGTGCGTTGGTTGCCCTTTCCTGGCCGACTGTGCTCGTCCGCTCGGACCCCGGCGGTGAGGAGCAGAAGCTCCCCGCGCCGTGGGTCGGCCAGACAGCTACATGATCGGGCAACCCCATCAGGCGTTGGAGTGAGTGGTACTGCGCTCGCGCCAACTCCTCGGTGCGCTCGCGGGCGACGAGGTCGGTACGGGCCGCCGAGCCGACAATGAGCGAGCCCCCGGTGAACACACCGATCGGCGAGCCATCGTCCAGGAGAAGGAACGAGAGATGCTCGTCCGTGTGACCCGGAGTCGCCCAGGCTCGAAGTATCAGCCCACCCAGGTCGACCTCGTCGCCATCGCGCAGTCCACGATGCGGAAAGTCACGATCCCCGGCTTCGGACGCCAGCACGACCGCCCGATCGGTGGCCGAGAGCTGCACCGCGCCGGAGAGGAAGTCCGCGTGCAGATGCGTATCTGCGGCGTACGCGATCGTGAGCCCCCGCCGTTCAGCCAGCCGACGGACAGATCGCAGGTCGCGAGCTGCGTCGACCGCCAAGGCTCGGCCGTCTCCGAGGTCGACCAAGTAGGCACTGTTCCCCAGACCGACGTCGACCAGCGCTTCGACGTTGACTCCGCTGGCCTCCGTCATTTGGAGTTCCCACCCACCGGTAGCCGAGCAGCATCCCACTCGGGGAACCCGTCCTCCAGCCGGTACGCAGTGATGCCCCGCCGGTTGAGCATTCGCACCGCATCGTCCGCGTATACGCAGTAGGGGCCGCGGCAATACGCCACGACGTCGGCACCGTCGGGGATCTCCCCCAGCCGCGACTTCAGGTCCCGGATTGGCACGGAGATCGCACCGCGGATGTGGCCGGCTGCGAACTCGGGCTCCGGCCGTACGTCGAGCACGACGACATCACCCTCGCGAATCCGAGCTCGGAGCTGGTCGCGCGTCACAGTGTTCAACGTGCTCCTGTCCCCCAGGTAGTCCGACGCGAGTTGGTCAAGCTCCGCAACGTGGACCTCCGCGGCCTGACGCATGACGCGCCACAACGTGCCGACGACCGGACTGGCGAGCGAGTAATGGATCCGGGTGCCGTCTCGTCGTGAGGTGACCAAACCGGCCTTGAGCAGCCGTTGCAGGTGCTGTGACGTGTTGGCAACGGTCTGATCGATCTCCGCCGCGAGCTCCTCCACTGAACGTTCGCCCTGGGCAAGGACGTCGATGAGCTCCGCCCGTCGACCGTTGGCCATGGCCTTCGCCGCCTCGGCGAGCGCGTCGTACAGGGCTGCCTTGGCTTGATGGTCACCCATCCGTGGTCACCTCCCGAGAGACACTGTTCAAGACTTCTCTTGATAAGCATGCCACACGGGCGGGCCTTCAACGAATCGCACGGGCGAGTGAGGTCTGCTCCAAGTCACCCGGCAAGCGCGCTATGTACGGGTTCATGGCGAGAACGACCCCAACACGAAGGAGACCTCCGAAGAAACACCATCGGGGTGAAGACACCGAGCGTCGAACCCGGCGCTGGCCAGCCACGCCAGGCATTGGCTGGTGGTGACGTTCTCGTACACGGCCGGGTCGAGTCGATTTGGTAGCGGGTGTTCGCGTCCTCGGAACACCAGAAGGACTCGGCCACCGGGTCGCAACACTCGGACGATCTCTGCGAGGGTTGCCTCGGGCTTGGACCAGAAGTAGACGTTGTGAACCGAGAGAACCGCGTCTTGAGAGTCGCTATCGACTGGAAGCGTGTCCCCGGTGCCTCGGTGGAGCGGGAGAACGCCGGTCCGGACGAGCTCGGAGTTGCGGCGTCCCGCGAGGCGCACCATTTCCTCGGAAACTTCCACCCCCGTGACGCTCGCGCCCCGCTCGACTAGGAGACCCAAAGTGCGACCGGGGCCGAAACCGATCTCGAGGATGTCCTCGCCTGCGTCGGGCGCGAGGAGATCAATCGCAGCGTCGTTGATCTTCGCGGTCTCTTTCACCCACAGACGCCCGATCAGCGAGCCGCCGAGACCGCGCGGATGGGCTGCCTGCCGGGACAGGTAGCGAGTCAGCGGCCGAGTGGCAACGGTCAGTGCTCTCTGTGGCCAGGGCCTGCGGTCGAGTGAGCATTGGCGAGTGAGAACGGGCATCAGGCACCTCCGGGTGGGTTCATCGAGCGGGTGATCATCGAGGCGAGAGTGGTTGCAACAACTGCGTCGTCGTACGTCAACGACGAGGCGAGGGGGGCGGCATCGAAACGGCAGTGCACGGCCCACAGCACACACAGCTCAACCGTCGTGCGCGCGACCAGGTCGACAGGGCCGGGCAATGTGAGCAGGCCCGCCCGCTGACGGCTCTCGAGGTAAGCCTCCATGCCGGCCATTTGGTCGCCGCGGCCCGTTTCGGACCACACCTTGCCGAGCTCCGGCAACTCGGGGCCGCAGCGGTCGACGAGCTTGATGGCGACGCGATTGCGCGACAGCCGCTCGTAGAGGTCCACGACGATTCCGTCGAGCTCGGAAGCGGCCTCAGCGGGAGTGCGCGGATGCGGTCCTCGTCCGAGAGCCTTGGTCAAGGCTAGCTCTGGAACTTCGGCGGCCAGGCGTTCTGTCACCAGGTCGGCTAGTTCACTATTGGCAGGCGCGGGCACCGGCAGGGTGCTGATGTCAGGCAGCGGTTCGAGCCCGTCTCCATAGCGAACGGCGGCGGCAAACAGAGCCTCTTTGGTTGCGGCGTAGCCGTACAAGGTGCCTTTCGCCAATCCGAGGACGTCTGCGATGTCCTGCATCTGGGTGCGCCGATAGCCATGGGTCACGAAGACGCCGACCGCGGCGTCGACGACGGCGGGCAGTCTGTCTGGAGGAATGAGGCGTGCCATTCCCCTAGAATAACTGACCGACCGAGTCAGTCAAGCCTACCCACAATTTTGCTTCTAAAGGACTCACAGCAGTACCCCTCGGCCAACGGTTCGCCTGAACACTGTTCAGGTGCGGTGGCGCACCCCAGTTTCCGGAGGGATAGCCTGATCAACGCCATGGACGCCTTGCTCGATTTCGATCGCGACCACCTGTGGCACCCCTATGCGCCGATGACATCGGAAACCGCTCCAATTCTCGTACGTTCCGCGCAGGGCGTACGCCTCACCCTCGACGACGGCCGCACACCGATCGACGCGATGTCGTCCTGGTGGGCGGCGATCCACGGCTACCGGCACCCGTCGTTGGACCAGGCCGTACGCACGCAGCTCGACTCGATGGCGCACGTCATGTTCGGCGGATTGACCCACGAGCCGGCGGTTGAGCTCGGACGGCGACTCATCGATCTGGCGCCCGACGGTCTCGACAAGGTGTTCTTCGCGGACTCCGGTTCGGTGTCCGTCGAGGTCGCGATCAAGATGGCGCTGCAGTGCCAGCGTGGACGCGGTCGGCCCAACCGCACTCGACTCGTCACCATCGCCGGCGGCTATCACGGCGACACGTTCGGCGCGATGAGCGTGTGCGATCCGGTCGGCGGAATGCACTCGATGTTCGCCGACGTCCTGCCACAGCAGATCTTCCTGCCGCGGCCACCCGCAGGGATTGACGCCGACATCACCGCGTGGGCCTCAGAGGCATCCACGATGCTCGGCGACCACGCCGAGACCATCGCGGCCGTCATCGTCGAGCCGGTGCTGCAGGGCGCCGGCGGCATGTACGTCTACCCGCCCGAGGTGCTCACCTGGCTCCGAGCCCAGGCCGATGAGCATGGCTGGCTACTGATCCACGACGAGATAGCCACCGGCTTCGGGCGGACCGGAACGATGTTCGGCGGTGATCATGCCAACGTCACTCCGGACATCATGTGTGTCGGCAAGGCCCTGACCGGCGGCTACCTGACGCTCGCTGCGGTGCTGTGCAGCAGAGACGTGGCGGCCAGCATTGACGCGTCAGAGTCCGGCGCCCTGATGCACGGTCCGACCTACATGGGCAATCCGCTCGCGTGCTCGGTCGCCTCGGCCAATCTCGACCTGCTCACCACCTCGGACTGGCCAGCGAACATCACCCGGATCAATGCCGCGTTGACCCAAGGGCTCGCGCCCGCTGCGGAGCTCGAGCACGTGACCGACGTACGTACGCTCGGTGCCGTCGGAGTGATCCAGCTCGATCGCCCCGTCGACGTCGTCGCCGCAACCGCGATCGCCCTCGACCATGGCGTATGGGTGCGGCCGTTCCGCGATCTGATCTACACGATGCCGCCGTACGTATGCACAGACGGCGAGCTTGCCGACATCACCAAGGCGCTGGTGGCTGCCGCAGGTGCCACATGAGCCTCAACGACTGGCTGTCTGCGGCCGCGCAGCAACGCGAGAGCGACGGTCTCGTACGTTCGCTCAAGCCACGCGACATCGACAGCGATCTGCTCGACCTGGCCGGCAACGACTATCTCGGGTTGGTACGCGATGCGCGCGTCACGGCGGCTGCCTCGTCGGCGGCCGTCGCCTGGGGTGCCGGGGCCGGGGCATCGCGGCTGGTCACGGGCACTCTCGCGGTTCACAGCGAGCTCGAAGCCGCTCTGGGCGCTCTGACCGGCCAGGCCGCCGCACTCGTACATTCGACCGGCTATCACGCCAACCTCAGCGCCGTCACTGCTCTGACCGACTCCGACACCCTGCTGATCTCGGACTCACACATTCACGCGTCACTTGTCGACGCCTGCCGGCTGTCGCGCGGAACGGTGCAAGTCGTGGCGCACAACGACCTCGACGCTGTTGAGCAAGCACTGAGCCAGCGCACCCAGACGCGGGCGATGGTCCTGACCGAGTCGATCTACTCTGTCCTCGGCGACGGCGCACCTTTGACCGAGCTTGCCGCCCTGTGCGAGAGGTTCGACGCGGTCCTGCTGGTCGACGAGGCCCACGGAATCGGCGTCGCAGGTGGCGGGCGTGGTCTGGTCCATGAGCTCGGCCTGGCGGGTCGCGACGACATCGTCGTCACCATGACGCTCTCGAAGGCGCTCGGCAGCCAGGGTGGTGCGGTGCTCGGAAGCCCCGCCATCGTCGACCACCTGGTCAACCGGGCACGGCCGTTCATCTTCGACACCGGGCTTGCGCCAGCTGCGACAGCGGCGGCGACTGAGGCGATCCGGATCGTGCGGTCCGAACCTGCCCGCGTCGAGCGAGTCAACGCAGTCGCTGCTGAGCTCGCGCAGGCGGCCGGTGTCGCGCCCGTCGCCGGCGCTGTGCTGTCGGTGCCGATGGCCGGGCCTCGCGAAGCGCTTGCCGCCCAGGCAGAGGCCGCACGACTCGGCGTACGAGTTGGCTGCTTTCGGCCGCCATCGGTGCCCGACGGCATCAGCCGACTGCGCATCACCGCGACGGCTGGCCTCGACGACGAGCAGCTGACAACAGCCTGCAAGGTCATCCAGTCGGTGACTCAATGACGTTTCCGAGCTCGAAGTTCGTGGTCGTGACCGGCACCGATACGGGAGTCGGCAAGACGATCGCCACCGCGGGACTGGCCGTGGCCCTCGAAGAGCGCGGCCTGTCCGTTGCCGTGGTGAAGCCCGTACAAACCGGCATCGCGACCGGAGAGCCCACCGATCTCGAGGAAGTCGTCCGTCTCACGGGCGTGACGGCGACCCACGAGTTCACCCGTCTGACGCCACCGCTGGCCCCGGTTGCTGCGGCACGGCTCGACGAAGCCGATCTGCCGTCGCTCGACTCGTACGTGGACGCGATTCGCGCGATCGATGCCGAGGTGGTGCTGGTCGAAGGTGCTGGCGGACTGCTGGTTCATCTCGATGGAAACGGCCGGACCATCCTCGACCTCGCCACCGAGCTGGAGGCCGATGTCGTCGTGGTCGGCAGCGAAGGCCTCGGCTCGCTCAATCACTTCGCACTGACCGTCGAGCGACTGGGCGCGGCAGGCATCCAGCCGGTGCTGGTGATCGGTTCGTGCGCGGCCGAACCCGACCTGGCCTCCATCTCCAATCGCATCGATCTGCCCCAAGTCACGGGGTTGCCGACGTCGGGGCGCATACCCGTCGGAGCAGGCACACTGACCCGCGCGGACTTCCGCGCGCAGGCACCGGCGTGGTTCACCTTCGACTCCGCCCTCGGGTAGGCAGTAGCGTCCACGGATGGACAACTTCGCTACGGCGGCTGCCGCGACGGTCGCGCTAATAGCCGCCGCAGCGTTCGTACGGTGGCGACTTCTGACCCGCCGACGCAGCCTCGGAACGGCAGCCGACCGTGCCACGTACGCAACTCTGCACACGGCATCCCTCGCGGCCCCGTCGCTGCGACGAGGGCTGGATTCCGAGAGTGCAGCCCAGGCGCTCCCGCATGTGCGCGCTCTGCTGGGCAGCCCCACGGCAGCGATCACCGACATCCATGGACCCCTCGCCTGGGACGGTCCCGGCGATGCCGTCGACGTCGCGGAGCTGATGACCCAGGCACTCAAGAGCGGTACCACTCAGGCCTCTGATCGCGCGATCGTCGCTCCGCTGTCGGTCGAGAACCGCGTCGTCGGAAGCATCGTCGTGATGAGCGACGAGGCCTCGGCTGGTCTCGCCAGAGCCACCACGGAGGTGGCGCGCTGGATGTCGAGCCAGCTGGAACTGGCCGAGCTGTCGGAGTCCCGCACCGCGCTGATGGAGGCCGAGCTGCGCGCACTCCGCGCCCAGATCTCGCCGCACTTCATCTACAACTCACTGGGTGCGATCGCCTCGTTCGTACGCACCGATCCCGAGCGAGCCCGTGAGCTGTTGCTCGAGTTCGCGGACTTCACCCGCTACTCGTTCCGCGAGCACGGCGAGTTCACCACGCTCGCCGAGGAGCTGCGCTCGATCGAGCGCTACCTCGTGCTGGAGAAGGCGCGCTTCGGTGATCGCCTGCGGGTCGTCACGCGGGTGGCTCCCGAAGTACTCAGCGTCACGCTGCCGTTCCTGTCGGTGCAGCCACTGGTCGAGAACGCGATCCGGCATGGACTCGAGGGCAAGGCGGGCGACGGGACGATCACCGTGGTCGCTCTCGACTCCGGCACCGAGTGCCTGATCACGATCGAGGACGACGGCGTCGGAGTGGATCCGGACATCGTCCGCGACGCCTTGGTCGGCCGGACCACAAGCGCATCCGTCGGCCTGGCCAACGTCGACGAGCGACTACGTACCGTCTACGGCAACGACTACGGCATCGTCGTCGAGACCGCGCCGGGTCACGGAACGAAGGTCATCCTGCGCATACCCAAGTTCGCGCCAGGAGCCGAGGTGAACGCTTCATGAGTCAAGATCAGCGCATGGGACTGCACGCACTCGTCGTCGATGACGAGCAGCCTGTGCTCGATGAGCTGGTGTGGCTACTCGGGCGGGACGAGCGCATTGCCTCCGTACGCGCCGCACAGTCCGCCACCGATGCACTCCGGCTCCTCGAAGCTGGCGATGTCGACTTGGTGTTTCTCGACGTCGTGATGCCTGGGCTCACCGGCCTGGAGATCGCCAAGGTGCTCACCCGCTTCAAGCATCCGCCTCGCATCGTGTTCGTCACTGCTCACGAAGCGCACGCAGTCGACGCGTTCGAGCTCAACGCCGTCGACTACCTACTGAAACCCATCCGCGAGGAGCGACTGCGCGAGAGCGTGCGGCGCGCTTGCGATGACGGCACAACCAGCCAGGCCAAGCCCGATGACACCATCGCCGTCGAGCTGGGTGGCGTCACGCGTTTCGTGTCGCGCAGCTCGGTGGCGTACGCCGAGGCGCAGGGCGACTACGTACGGCTGCACCTGCTCGATGGCGCGAGCCACCTGATCCGTACGCCGCTGGGCGCGCTCGCCGAGGACTGGGACGAAGCCGGATTCGTGCGCATCCACCGCAGCACCGTGATCAACCTTTCCCACGTGCGCGAGGTGCGGATGGTGTCGGGGCGCTGCAGCATCGTGGTCCCGTTCGGAGCCGAGCTCGTCGAGCTGCAGGTTGCTCGACGGCACGTACGAGCTGCCCGCGAACGCATCCAGGAGCACGCCCGGTGACCGACGAACCACGCGTCTACACCGGGCGCGTACGAGTCACCAACCCACTGACCTCGGCGCCGTCCCACGTCCGGCGAAGCGTCCAGCAGGAGATCGATGAGTCGACCGGCGTCGGCGAGGTCTACATGCGGTCGCTGATCCGATCGCAGCTGCGGGCCGCCCTGACCGTCACCACGACGTTGGTGCTGTCGATCGGCGCGCTCCCCCTCGTCTTCCTCGCCTTCGACTCGGTCACGGACTTCACCATCAGCGGCGTACCGCTGCCATGGATCATCCTTGGCGTCCTCGTCTATCCCGCGCTACTGCTCCTCGGCTGGCTCTACCTGCGACAAGTGGAACGCGCCGAGCAGGACTTCACCGAGCTCGTCGAGCCGCAGGGTCAGGACTCGACGTGAACGCCACGTACGGGATCATCGCGATCACCCTGGTCGCGCTCGCCACCCTGATCATCGGTGCGTTCGGACTGCGGGTCAGCCGTACGACCAGCGATTTCTACGTCGCATCACGCTCGGTGAGTCCCGTGCTCAACAGCTCGGCCATCGGGGGCGAGTACTTGTCGGCCGCATCGTTCCTCGGCGTGGCCGGACTGGTGCTGGCCCACGGCGCTGACATGCTCTGGTACCCGATCGGGTGGACCACGGGCTATCTATTGCTGCTGGTGTTCGTCGCCGCACCGCTGCGACGGTCGGGCGCTTACACGATCCCGGACTTCGCCCAGGTCCGCCTGCAGTCCGTCGGCGTACGACGTATCGCGACACTCCTCGTGGTCGGCGTCGGTTGGCTCTATCTGATGCCGCAGTTCCAGGGAGCCGGCCTGACGATGCGTACGGTCACCGGCGCTCCCGGCTGGGTCGGCACAGTGCTGGTGGCGGTCATCGTCGTGATCAACGTGGTGTCGGGCGGCATGCGGAGCATCACGTTCGTCCAGGCATTCCAGTACTGGCTCAAGCTCACCGCACTGCTCGTCCCGGTGTTCTTCCTCCTGCACGCGTGGACCTCCGACGGGCAGCCGTCACCCGTCGCGCCCGATGCCTGGTTCGCACCGTTTGGCGAGTCCGACGCGATGGGTCTGTACGCGACGTACTCGGTGCTGATCGCCACGTTCCTCGGCACGATGGGCCTGCCGCACGTGGTGGTCCGCTTCTACACCAACCCCGACGGTCACGCAGCCCGGCGAACGACGCTCATCGTGCTCGCGCTCCTCGGTGGCTTCTACCTCTTGCCCACCATCTACGGCGTGCTCGGCCGCATCTACGCGAGCGACCTGATCAGCGCTGGTCGCGCGGATGCCGTGGTGCTCGAGCTGCCGTCTCGCATGGTCGGCGGTACGACCGGCGAGCTGCTGGGTGCACTCCTCACCGCAGGTGCGTTCGGTGCGTTCTTGTCCACGTCATCGGGGCTCACCATGTCGATCGCCGGTGTCGTCGGCCAGGGGCTTGCACGGACCGGTGCCATCTCCACGATCACCGGTCTGCGGCTGGCCGCAGTCGGCTGCGTCATGGTGCCGCTCGTGCTGGCCCTGACGGCGGACCGGCTCCCCGTCGCCAACTCCGTGACCTTCGCGTTCGCACTCGCGGCCTCGACGTTCTGCCCGCTCCTGGTGCTCGGCATCTGGTGGCGTGGGCTGACTGCGAAGGGTGCGATCGCTGGTCTGATCGGCGGTGGACTCTGCGCCGGCGTCGCTCCTGTGCTGACGATTGCCCGCCAGCCCGAGGGCTGGTTCGGGCTGCTGATGAGCCAACCCGCCGCATGGTCCGTACCGGTCGGCTTCGCCCTGATGGTCGGCGTCTCACTGCTCACGCGAGCGGACATACCGACGAACGTGGCCCGGACGATGGTGCGCCTGCACACGCCAGAGCGCCTCGACGTGGACCGCCGATTCTGAGGGCGTAACGGCCATTTACAGCCTCACCAGGCTGCCCTAGGCTGCGCGTCAACGCGGATGCCTCGGGGGCCGTCCTTGGGGTGACGCTTGCACATCGGGGGATATGCAATGCAATCCAGGAGATTCATCACGGCTGTCGTCGCGCTTGCGGCAGCAGCCACCGCAACAACCGGAATGACAGCGGCCACAGCCGGACCAGTCAGCAGCCAGGACCGAGTCAGCTCGACCCGCCCGCTCGACCCGGACGGATCACGCGCTCAGTCAGCTATCGACGCAGCCATGTCGAACGAGGACGCCACCCACGTGGACACCGATCAGGAGCTCGTCGCCACTGACGCGTTGGCTGACTCGAACGGCACCACTCACGTACGCATGGACCGGACATACGAGGGCCTGCGCGTTGTCGGGGGTGATCTTGTGGTCCACCTCGACAGCAGCGGCGAGTTCCTCGCCAGCTCCCAGACCTTGCGCCGCGACCTGACCCTCTCGGCAGCACCCAGCATCTCGAGCGCCAAGGCACTCAGCCGACTCGGCACGGTCGCGGCCAAGGCCAGCAAGCCCGAGCTCGTCGTCGATGCGACTACGACGTCACCCAGGCTCGCATGGCTCGTCACCACCAGCGGCATGCAGAAGGACGGCACTCCCAGCCGACTCGACAACTACGTCGACGCCAAGAGCGGCGCGATCCTGCGATCCGAGCAGCGCATCCAGACCGTCGACGGAGACGGACAATCCCTGTATGGCGGAACGGTCCCGCTCCAGCTGACCCAGTCGGGACTCAGCTACCAGCTCAAGGACCCGACCCGCGGCAACACGTACACCGTCGATGCCAAGAACGGAACGGACTCGGTTCTCTGCACACTGCTCGGCATCGGCTGTGTGAAGGGCACGCTCTTCACGAGCACAGACACCCACTTCGGCACCGGCTCGAACAGCAACCGCGAGTCGGCGGCCGTCGACGCGCAGTACGGCACCGACACGACATGGGACTACTACAAGCTGACATTTGGTCGCAACGGCATCTTCGGCACCGGAGCGGGGTCGTTCAACCGCGTCCACTACGGCTCCAACTACGTCAACGCGTTCTGGGACGGCACGAAGATGACGTACGGCGACGGCAACGGCACGACGTACGGTCCCCTGACCTCACTCGATGTTGCCGGCCACGAGATGACTCACGGCGTCACGGAAAACACTGCAGGTCTCACCTATTCCGGCGAGTCCGGAGGTCTCAACGAGGCGACCAGCGACATCTTCGGCACGATGGTGGAGTTCTACGCCGCCAACGCACAGGACCCGGGCGACTACCTGATCGGTGAGGAGTTCGACCTCGCCAACCACGCGGGCCTGCGCCGCATGGACAACCCCGCCTCGGATGGTTCGTCCGTGAACTGCTGGTCGTCGACCGCCAAGAACCTCGACGTCCACTATTCGTCGGGCATCGGCAACCACTTCTTCTACCTGCTCGCAGAAGGCTCCGGCTCGAAGACGATCGGTGGGGTGGCGCACAGCTCCCCAACCTGCAACGGCTCCTCAGTCGTGGGAATCGGGCGTACGGCGGCAGCGGCGATCTGGTACCGAGCACTGACGGTCTACATGACGTCGGGCACGACGTACTCAGGTGCCAAGGCTGCAACTCTGAGTGCGGCGAACGACCTGTACGGCGCGGGCAGCGCTCAGGCAGCAGCGGTCGCCTCGGCGTGGAGTGCGGTCAGCGTCAGCTAACGGCTGGAGGTGGTCGAGGTCCGACCGGAGCCACGTCTCCGGCGGTCCCTCGGCCACCTTTGAGCACCGCCGCTCACCGCGTTTTGCCTACCACTCACCGCAGGACGGCGACCGTATGCCGCAGGTCCGACTAGCCCGAACGCACCGGGGTACTCGTGATCTGGCTCACACCTCCTGGGCTCCCTACGTTCAGGGGTGGTGGCGCGCTCCGTGCCACCGAGCCTTCACGAAAGAGGTGACCCACGGTGGCTGAAAAAGTGTCAACCGAGGCCCACGCGGCCTATCAACGGATACACGCCACAGACGAGTTTGCCGAGCTCAAGCGTTCGTACTTCGGCTTCGTCGTACCCCTGACCGTTGCGTTCATGGTCTGGTACCTGCTCTTTGTCCTGCTCTCCAACTACGCGCACGACTTCATGGCGAAGGTGCTGTTCGGCAACATCAACGTCGCCCTGGTCTTCGGACTGCTCCAGTTCGCGACGACCTTCGGCATCGCCATCTGGTACGCACGGTTCGCCGCGCGCCGCATGGACCCGATCGCCGACAGCCTCCGCGCTGAGTACGAAGAGGAGATCGAGCGATGAGCACACTCAACACCGTCCTGATGGCGGCAGATGAAGGCGACAACCAGGCACTGACTGGCTCGCTGTTCGTGGTCATCGTGTTGATCACGGTTGGCATCACGATGTGGGCCAGCCGCAACAACAAGACGGCATCCGACTACTACGCAGGTGGACGAAGCTTCACCGGCGCCCAGAACGGCTTCGCCGTCGCGGGTGACTACATGTCGGCGGCATCCTTCCTCGGCATCTCAGGAGCAATCGCGCTCTCGGGCTACGACGGCTTCCTCTACTCGATCGGCTTCCTCGTCGCATGGCTCGTCGCCCTGCTTCTGGTCGCGGAGCTGCTGCGAAACTCAGGCCGCTTCACGATGGCTGACCAGCTGGCATTCCGTATGCGGCAGCGCCCCGTACGCACCGCAGCTGCCACCTCCACGGTGGTCGTCTCGATCTTCTATCTGCTCGCGCAGATGGTCGGTGCCGGCGCGTTGGTTGCACTCCTTCTCGGAGTCAGCTCTGACACTGCCAAGAACCTCACCATCGCCGGAGTCGGCGCACTGATGATCTTCTACGTGGTCGTCGGCGGCATGCGCGGCACCACCTGGGTCCAGATCGTCAAGGCGGTGCTGCTGATGGGCGGCACGATCCTGATCACGGTCCTCGTGCTGGCGAAGTTCAACTTCAACCTGTCGGACCTGCTCGGCACGGCTGCCGACCAGAGTGGCGTCGGCAAGGCGTTCCTCGAACCCGGTCTGAAGTACGGCGTATCGACCGAGAGCAAGATCGACTTCATCTCGCTCGGTCTCGCGCTCGTGCTGGGTACGGCTGGTCTTCCGCACATCCTGATCCGTTTCTACACGGTTCCGACGGCTCGCCAGGCTCGTAAGTCGGTCCTTTGGGCCATCGGCCTCATCGGGTCGTTCTACCTGATGACGCTCGTCCTGGGCTTCGGTGCTGCTGCACTGGTCAAGGGAGATGCGAAGCAGGACATCGTGGATTCCGGCGGCAACTTGGCTTCGCCATTGCTGGCAGAGGCTGTTGGCGGAGGTACTGGATCAACTGGTGGCGCGGTGCTGCTGGCACTGATCTCGGCCGTGGCCTTCGCAACGATCCTCGCGGTCGTGGCCGGCCTAACGCTGACTTCAGCGTCGTCGGTCGCACACGACCTCTACGCCAACGTGTGGAAGCGCGGCAAGGTCACCGAGAAGCAGGAAGTCAAGGTCGCTCGTGTCGCCGCGTTCGTGATCGGTGGTGTGGCGATCGCGCTCTCCATCCCGGCACAGAAGCTCAACATCGCCTTCCTGGTGGCGTTGGCGTTCGCAGTTGCGGCCTCGGCCAACCTGCCGGCGCTGCTCTACAACCTGTTCTGGAGGCGGTTCAACACCCGCGGAGCAGTGTGGAGCATCTACGGCGGACTCATCTCGTGTGTCGGTCTGGTGATCTTCTCGCCAGTCGTGTCGGGCTCCGAGACGGCCATGATCACGGGATCTGACTTCAGCTGGTTCCCGCTGGCCAACCCGGGCATCATCTCGATCCCGCTCGGCTTCTTCTTCGGCTGGCTGGGCACCGTGACG
>JAKFCR010000055.1:0-10122 GCA_036676545.1 Aeromicrobium sp.
ACCTCGACCTTGAGGTTCACCTCATCGGGGATGCTGACGTTGATCCGCCGGCCATCGCGGTCGAACTCGACCGAGTTGTGTCGCGACAGGGCATCGGCGAGCTCGCGCAGCTTGTTGGCTGCGTCCTCACGGGACATCTTCTGGGTGGTGTCGATCTCGAACAGTGACACGTGCGCTCCTTAGGGTTGCCGACGACTGTAGCCAGCGGGCAATACTGGGTGGAACCTAGATCTGGAGGCGCCATGGCGCACGGAGACATCACCCACGTCGACATCCCGGTCAGCGACAATGCCCGGGCCAGCGCGTTCTACAACACGTTGTTCGGCTGGGAAATGAACGATTTCGGAGGCATGCCCATGTGGCAGGCGCCCAACGAGATCAGCGGAGGCATGCTCGCACCACGGAGCGAGGGCTTCACTCAGCCGCGATCGACCGTCGAGGTCGACTCGATCGAGGACACGCTCGCGCTCGCGGTCCAGAACGGCGGCAAGGTCCTGGCGGAGAAGACCCCGATCTCCGAGACGAGCTGGTGGGCGATCTTCGAAGACCCTGACGGCAATCACATCGGGATCTACGAGGGCGTCACCGACTCCTCAGCTAGCTGACGAGGATCGCGAGCGAGTATCTTGACGCGGTTAACTTAACCGGTGCATGATAGTCGGGTGACCAACGTTCAGCACCGCCCGGCATACCTCCTGCACGCCCTCGTCGCTCGCCTCGACGTGGCGGCGGACGAGATGCTGCGGCGCGACCATGACGTGTCGTACGCCAAATTCCTGGTGCTTCTCGCCGTCGAGCGTCTCGGAACCCCGACCCAACGTGAGCTGGCCGCCGAGCAGCAGGTCTCGGACCCCGCGATGAGTCGCACGGTCGCCGCCCTCGCAGCCGACGGCCTCCTGGACGTTCGTACGGTCCCCGGGAATGGGCACCGGCGGGCGATCGGCCTGACACCGCGCGGCCGCAGGCTCGTCGAGGAGGGGTCTGACCTGCTCGAATCGGCTTTCGCAGGCCTTGCCGAGGTGGCCGGCGTCCCCGCTGACGTCCTCAGCCAGCCGGTGCAGGCGATGATCCGGGCGCTCGACGACCTGGCTGGAGCGTCCGCATGAGTCCTTTGGTGGCGACCCACGCTTTCGCCGCCGGGTTCGGCTTGGTGATCGGTGCCTGGCAGCTGTTCCTCAGTACCAAGGGCTCGACCGCGCACCGCGTCGCCGGCCGCGCGTGGGTTGTTGCGTTGCTCTACGTGAGCGTCTCCTCGTTCTGGATCCGCGAAATCCGAGACGGGGCGTTCAGCTTCCTGCACGTGCTCTCGGTGGTCACCATCGTGACCGTCCTGCTTGGACTGGTGGCGGCCGTCCGCGGAGACATCCTCAGCCACCGCGGCAACATGACCGGCAGCTGGCTCGGGCTCTTGGGGGCGGGCATCGCCGCATCAGCGGTGCCGGATCGTGAGCTGCCGCAGCTCGTCGTGCACAGCCCGGGCACCGCGGCACTCGCTGTCGTGGCAGTGCTGACGACGAGTGCCGCCGTCATCGTGCTCGGGAACCGTCTCAGCCGCACGCGTACGGTCTCCTCGTCCGCCTGAGCCAGCGACAGCTAGCTGACGAGGATCGCGAGCTGGCGGCTCTGCGCCACGAGATTGCCGGCTTCGTCCCAGAGCTCGCAGTCTTCCTCGTGGTAGCCGTTGATGACGTGCCGTGTTGTGAGTCGGGTGGCGATCCACCCGGGCACTGGCTTGCGATTCAGGTGCACGTTCAGCTGCACCGTCATCGAGCCTGCCACGCCGAGCTCGAGGACTGGCGGGGCATACGCGTCGGCTAGGAACGCCAGGGCAGGGAAGTCGATCTCTCGGCCCCCCGCGAGTCGTTGCCAGAGCTCCGCGGTGGGGTCACCGTTGGGTTTGCCGACGGCCCACCCGGGCACTGCGCCGAGCCGATAGTCGACGCGGTCGAAGATCGTCGAGTCGGGCATGGAATTGGGGACGTCCTTCGGGTCGAAGCACTCGTCGGGTGGTGGCAGTTGCGGGGGAGTGCCCAGCTCCTCGGAGCGGCCCTCACCTCGTGGACCGAAGCTCGCCACGAGGTGAGCCACAGACTTGTTGCCCTGCCACAATGACGCCTCGCCAGTCTGGACCCGGCGCCCTTGCTTGAGAGTTTCGGTATGCAGCTCGCCGGCGCCGTCCTCGGGGGAGCGGAGATAGCTGATCGACGCGACGAGCGGATCGTCGGCCCCTATCTCCTCACCGAGACCGCGCAGCATGGCCGCGAGGATGTAGCCACCGTTGGGCTTGCCGAGCGGCGTGTTCCACCGGTGGGTCAGCACCAGGTCGCGTACGCCGTCTCCACGGGGCACCGAAGCGGTGTCGATGTCGTAAATGTCCTCAGCCATGCCGCAACCTCCGTTGAAGGGCAAAGATACGGAGGCAGCGGCATTTTGCTACCTCATGGTGCCCGCCCCCTACGCATCCGCGATGGGATGAGCATTCCATCAGAAGGCGTGGGGGGACCCCCAGCTGGCGCTCGGGCAGCTCCTATCCTGCCCGTCGCAGGAGACGCTCGAAGCGGTAGCCTCGACGTATGACGTCGCCACTCGCCACCGAGGCCGCGCCTTTCGGGCGTGTGCTGACCGCCATGGTCACGCCGTTCACCCGCGAAGGTGAGCTCGACCTCGACGCTGTGCAGAAGGTCGCGTCGCATCTCGTTGACCAGGGCAGCGACGGCCTCGTCATCAGCGGCACCACCGGCGAGTCGCCCACGACGACGATCGCCGAAGACGGCCGGCTGCTCACCGCAGTGATCGAAGCGGTCGGAGATCGCGCGACGGTCGTCGCGGGAGTCGGCACCAACGACACGCGCCACTCGATCGAGCTTGCCCAGCAGGCCAAGAAGGCCGGCGCCGACGGACTCCTCATCGTGACCCCCTACTACAGCAAGCCGCCGCAGTCCGGCCTGCTCTCACACTTCACCGAGATCGCCCGCGCTGGCGATGACACACCCGTGATGCTCTACGACATTCCGAGCCGCAGCAGCATCACGATCGCCGACGAGACGTATGCCGCGATGGCCGACAACCCGCTGATCGTGGCGGTCAAGGATGCCGTCGGTGACCTCAACCGAGGCGCCTGGCTGATGCGCGAGACCGGCATCAAGATCTACTCCGGCGACGACGTCCTCAACCTCCCGTGGCTCGCAATGGGCGCCAGCGGTGTCGTCAGCGTTGTCTCCCACGCCGCTGCTCGCCAGTACGCCGACATGGTTGCGGCCGTCGACGCAGGCGACCTCCCTGAAGCACGGTCGATCAACGACCGGCTCCTTCCCGCCGTCAAGGCGATCATGAACTACACGCAAGGTGCGATCACCGCCAAGGCGACGCTCCAGCTGCTCGGCGTGCTCGAGCACCGCACGATGCGTGCACCCCTCCCCGAAGCCACTGAAGAGGAGGTCGCGATCATTCGCGACGGACTCGTGGCATCGGGCCTTCTAGAAAGCTGAACCGACATGAGCGAGCGCAGCGAGTGAATCAGACAACATCAGTCATGCCGGTGCCTTTGTACCGTTCTTTTCTCACGAAGGTTCCGGCATGAGCCACATGCACCTCGAGCTCGATCTGCCCCCCGCACTCCCACGAGGCGCACTCCGCGTCATACCACTCGGTGGGCTCGGCGAGATCGGCCGCAACATGACGGTCTTCGAATACGACGGCAAGCTTCTGATCGTCGACTGCGGCGTGCTGTTCCCCGAGGAGCACCAGCCCGGCGTCGACCTGATCCTCCCCGACTTCGGTCCGATCCGTGACCGGCTCAAGGACGTCGTCGGCATCATGCTGACGCACGGGCACGAGGACCACATCGGTGGAGTGCCGTACCTCCTGCGCGAGCGCGGCGACATTCCCGTCATTGGTTCCAGGCTGACTTTGGCCCTACTGGCGCCCAAGCTCAAGGAACACCGCCTCAAGGACGCGCCGACTCACACCGTCACCGAGGGTCAGGTCGAGTCATTCGGACCGTTCGAGCTCGAGTTCGTCGCCGTCAACCACTCGATCCCGGATGCGCTGGCCGTCGCGATCAAGACTCCTGCTGGCGTCGCCCTGCACACCGGCGACTTCAAGATGGACCAGCTGCCGCTCGACGGCCGCATCACCGACCTACGTGCGTTCGCCCGACTCGGCGAGCAGGGTGTCGACCTGTTCCTGACCGACTCGACCAACGCCGAGGTGCCTGGCTTCACGACGTCCGAGCGCAGCATCACGCCGGCGATCGATGCCGTCTTCGCCAGCAGCAACGGCCGCATCATCGTCGCGTCGTTCGCTTCGCACGTACACCGCATCCAGCAGGTCATCGACGCAGCGCACAAGCACGGCCGCAAGGTCGCGTACGTCGGTCGTTCGATGGTCCGCAACATGCAGATCGCTCGTGACCTCGGCTACCTCAACGTCCCCGACGGCGTCGTGGTCGACAAGATCGATGCAGCGCCGCCCAACAAGATGGTGCTGATGTCGACGGGTTCGCAGGGCGAGCCGATGGCCGCTCTGTCGCGGATGGCCAACAACAGCCACCAGCAGGTCAGCCTCGAGCCAGGCGACACCGTGCTGATGGCCTCGTCGCTGATCCCCGGCAACGAGAACGCGATCTATCGCGTGATCGACGGCCTCACCAAGCTCGGTGCCAATGTCGTTCACAAGGGCAACGCCCTCGTACACGTCTCGGGTCACGCTTCGGCTGGCGAGCTGCTCTACTGCTACAACATCGTCAAGCCGACCAACGTGCTCCCGGTGCACGGCGAGATCCGGCACCTGCACTCCAATGCCAAGCTCGCGACCGCGACGGGCGTGCCTAACGTGATCCTGGCCGAGGACGGTTACGTCATCGACCTGGTCGACGGACACGCCTCAATCGTCGGCGCGGTCCAGTGCGGCTACGTCTACGTCGACGGCTCTTCAGTCGGCGACCTCACCGACTCCGAGCTCAAGGATCGTCGGGTTCTGGGCGAAGAGGGCTTCATCTCCGTCGTCGTGGTGATCGACTCCACGAACGGCAAGATCCTGTCCGGACCCGAGATTCACGCCCGCGGTATCGCCGAAGAGGATTCGGCATTCGACGAGGTCATGCCCAAGATCATCTCGGCGATCGAGGAGGCCCTCAAGGAGGGCACGCACGACTCCAGGCAGCTCGAACAGGTCATCCGCAGGGTGCTCGGATCGTTCGTCGGACGCAAGCTGCGCCGTCGCCCGATGATCCTCCCGGTCGTCCTGGAGGCCTAGTCGCAACCTCACAGTGGGCCTCGCACCACTGTGAGAACACTGTTACGCCGCGATCACGCGGACTCGTGGTCGCGGAAACCTCGCGTTCATAGCCTCAAGCCATGGCAGCACTCGTACGTGGGGAATGGGATGCGGTTCGTCGCGTCTCGACGAGCCTCGCCAAGCCGCTCGCCAGCGAGATGTGCGATCTTGCCGACGCGTGCGGCCGAGTCCTCGCGAGCGACGTACGCTCGCTGATCGACCTGCCGGCCGCCGATGTCTCAGCGATGGACGGGTGGGCCGTGTCCGGCGATGGCCCGTGGCGTATCCGTGGGCGGCTGCTCAACGGCACGACGCCAGATGGGCCGCTCGGCGCGCAGGAAGCCATCGGAATCGGCACCGGGGGAGTTGTGCCGGCTGGCGCGACCGCGATCGTACGACGCGAGCACGGCGACGTAGTCGATGGACAGCTGCGCTGGGCTCCACCGGCTGGAGCTGCTCTCAATCTCAAAGACGTTCGTCCCCGAGGCGATGAGGCACATCGCGGCGACGTGATGGTCCAGGCGGGCACGCGGCTCGACTCGATGTCGATCGCCCTGGCAGCGAGCACAGGCCACGACGAGCTCGAGGTCGCGGTCGTCCCGACGGTCGACCTTCTCGTCACCGGTGACGAGGTCGACCTGAGCGGCCGCCCGGTGCCTGGGCGAGTTCGCGACTCCGTCAGCCCGGCTCTCACCGGCATGGTGCGTGGTGCGGGCGGGTCAGTTGGAAACGTTCTTGCGGTGCCGGATGATGTCGAGGCGCTCGCCGCGCAGCTGCTTGCGTCGACCGCAGACATCGTGATCACGACCGGCGGCACCGCAGTCGGCGAGGCAGACCACTTGCACGACGCGCTGCGTCTGGTACGAGCCGGGATCATGGTCGACCGAGTCGCCGTACGACCCGGAGGACCAACCGTTCTCGCGGTGCTTCCTGACGGCCGGCTCGTCGCCGGTCTGCCGGGCAACCCGCTTGCGGCGGTCGTCGGATTCCTTGCTGTGGTTGAGCCAGCCCTCCGGGCGATGACCCTCGAAACAGAACGTCCGACCACCCACGAGACGCTCGGGACCGATCTGGACCGGTTCGATGGTGGGACGCGAATTGTGCCGTTCATCAGGTCCGATGCGGGAGTCGTGCCGACGTCATGGACGGGCTCGTCGATGCTCCGCGGACTTGCATCGTCGGACGGCCTGTTGGTCGTTCGGCCAGGGGATGCAGCTGCCGGTACGTCGCTCGAGACCCTCCCCGCGGTGTGGAGACACGTATGAGCACCGATCTCACAACTGGCATGTTTCGACCGTGCAGAGAGTGTTACCCACTCCTGATCGGAGTTCACCTTCGACCGAAACACGAGATCCATACGTTCAGGTACACGAGATACCGCGCAGTGCGGAATCGCCGACCTCGGAGCGTCCTATGACAAGCGTCATCACTAGCCCTCCCGACAACTCGTCGGCCCCACCTTCCTCAGCCTCCTACAAAACCGGTCGTTGGATCGATGACTGGGATCCCGAAGATGAAGCGTTCTGGGAGTCCACTGGCAAGCTCATCGCTCGGCGCAACCTGATCTGGTCGATCTTCAGCGAGCACCTCGGATTCTCGGTATGGCTGCTGTGGAGCGTCAGCTCGGTCATGCTCGTCAAGGTCGGCTTCAACTTCACCCCGCAGCAGCTGTTCTTCCTCGTAGCCGTGCCCAACCTGGTCGGTGCGTTGATCCGGCTGCCCTACACCTTTGCGGTGCCGAAGTTCGGCGGCCGCAACTGGACCGTCGTCAGCGCGCTGCTGCTGCTGATTCCGACGTTGCTGTTCGCCTTCTTTGTCCAACGACCCGACACCCCGTACTGGGTGTTCGTCGCAGTCGCGGCGACCGCGGGACTCGGCGGTGGCAACTTTGCCTCCTCGATGGCCAATATCAACTTCTTCTACCCCGCGAAGCAGAAGGGCGCTGCGCTCGGGCTCAACGCCGCTGGCGGCAACCTCGGCGTCGCGTTGATCCAGCTGTTCCTGCCTGCGATCGTCGGCGGCGCCGCGATCTTTGGCCTGGTCAAAGCCAGTGAAAGCGGAATCACCTTGCAGCGCGCGGGCTACCTGTACGCAGGCCTCGCCGTCATTGCGGCTGCATGCGCCTACTTCTTCATGAATAACCTGACCTCTGCGTACTCCAAGCCGCGCGAGCAGATGGCTGTGTTCAAGTACAAGCACACGTGGATCATGTCGTTCCTCTACATCGGCACGTTCGGATCGTTCATCGGCTACTCGGCCGCCATGCCGCTGCTGATCAAGATCAACTTCTTCCGCTCGCCGATCCCGACCGAGTCCATCGGCATCAACTTTGCGTACTACGCATTCCTCGGCGCTCTCGTTGGCTCGATTGCCCGTCCCATCGGCGGCAAGCTGGCCGACAAGTACGGCGGAGCACGCGTGACGTTCTGGACGTTCATCTCGATGATCGTCGGCACGCTGACGGTGCTCTACACGCTCACGCTGCTGAAGCCCGTTCCTGTCGCACCGCCGGAGAAGATCGCCGCGTGGACCGCGGATCCGTCGTCGTTCCCCGGCTTCAGCCCGGAGATCGTCTCGGCCGTCAACCACAACTCCGACATCTTCCCGTTCTTCCTGATCGCGTTCCTGTTCGTGTTCGCGGCAACCGGAATCGGCAATGGATCGACCTACCGGATGATTCCGCTGATCTGGAAGAACCTGTCCAAGGGCACGAAGGCCACCAAGGAGTCGTCGGCCGTGATCGGCATCGCCGGAGCGATCGGTGCTCTGGGCGGATTCCTGATCCCGATCACCTTTGGTTCGCCGTGGGTCGACAACCCCGTCGAGGCCGTCAAGACCGCGTTCGCGATCTTCACCGTGTTCTACGTCGTATGCCTCGCCGTCACCTGGTACTTCTACGTACGCAAGTCGGCCACGATGGCGAAGGCTGGGGTGTGACTTCAGAGTGACCGACACGCACTGTCCCTACTGCGCACTCCAATGCGCCCAGAAGCTCGGCGGCGATCCCATCGCCGCCGAGCCGCGGGCGTTCCCGACCAATGTCGGTGGAATGTGCCAAAAGGGTTGGACCAGTGCAGAACTGCTTCGAGCGCAGGACCGCATCACCACGCCGCTTCGCCGTACTCCGACAGGGTTTGAGCCTGTCGGATGGGACGAGGCACTTGATGACATCGCCTCTCGCGTGCAGGCGATCCAGGCGGAGCACGGGCCCGACGGCATTGCTGTGTTTGGCGGGGGAGGCCTGACCAACGAGAAGGCCTATCAGCTCGGCAAGTTCGCCCGGCTCGCGCTTCGTACGCGGCTGATCGACTACAACGGGCGCTTCTGCATGTCCTCGGCAGCGGCCGCCGCGAACCGCACGCTCGGCATTGATCGTGGGTTGCCGTTCCCGCTGACCGATCTCAACGACGCGGACGTGGTCGTGCTGTTCGGCAGCAATCTGGCAGACACGATGCCGCCGGCTGTCCAGCACCTCGGCGGCGTACGTGAGCGCGGCGGGCTGATCGTCGTCGATCCGCGCGTCAGTGCCACTGCCAAGCTCACCGAGGAAGGCGGGGGCGAGCACGTGCAGCTCGTACCCGGCACGGATCTCGTGCTGATCATGGGTCTGCTGCACATCGTGTTCGCCGAGTCGCTGGCCGACGACGACTACCTTGCAGCGCGGGTGGACGGTGTCGACGCCGTACGTCGCAGCGTCGCTGAGTGGTGGCCCGAGCGGGTCGCCGCGACCACAGGCGTCTCCGAGACACAGCTCCGTCGTATCGCTCGCATCCTGGCGGACGCGAGTCCGCACCGCGGCGGCAAGGGCGCGTTCCTGCTCACCGGCCGTGGTTCTGAGCAGCACGTCGACGGCACTGACACGGTGACCGCGGTCATCAACCTCGCCCTGACGCTCGGTCTCGTGGGCGCTGAGCGTGGTGGCTACGGCGCGATCACCGGCCAGGGCAACGGCCAGGGTGGCCGCGAGCACGGCCAGAAGTCCGACCAGCTGCCCGGCTACCGCATGATCGTCGACCCGGCAGCTCGCGAACACGTCGCCGCCGTGTGGGGCGTCGATCCCGACGTGATCCCTGGCGCGGGCGTGCCGGCGGTTCAGCTGCTGATGAGCCTGGGTATGCCCGATGGTCCGCGTGCGCTCTTCGTCCACGGCAGCAACGTTCTCGTGAGTGCTCCCGATGCAGGAGCCATACGCCGCCGGATCGAGTCACTCGACCTTGTCGTCGTCTGCGACTTCATCCCTTCGGAGACAGCGATGCTCGCCGACTACATCCTCCCGGTCACCCAGTGGGCTGAGGAGGAGGGCACCATGACTGGCCTGGAAGGTCGGGTGCTGCGTCGCCGCAAGGCCGTCGAAGCTCCTGAAGGCGTCCGTTCGGAGCTCGAGATCTTCTCAGAACTTGCTGCACGCCTCGACGCTCCGAGCACCTGGGCCACCGAGCCGCGCGAGGTCTATGACGAGCTCCGACGTGCCAGCGCAGGTGGCCGCGCTGACTACGCCGGCATCTCGTACGACCGCCTCGACGCAGGTGAAGCGCTCTACTGGCCGTGCCCGTCGGAGGATCACCCCGGCACGCCGCGACTGTTCGCCGAGTCGTTCCCCACGCCGACCGGTCGAGCCAAGATGATCGCCGTCCGGGCCGTCGGCCCCGACGACGTACTGCGCGCTGATGCACCCGTCTGGCTCGTGACCGGACGGGTGCTTCAGCACTACCAATCCGGTGCCCAGACCCGACGCGTTGCCAAGCTCAACGACTCGATGCCGCGCGCGTATGTCGAGATCCATCCGATCCTGGCGCAACGGATCGGCGTCGAAGGCATCGACAACATCAGCATCACGTCCAGGCG
>JAKFCR010000056.1:0-2134 GCA_036676545.1 Aeromicrobium sp.
CTCTGAACCGCTGTGGGTCGTATGAGCCCGGTGGGTGAGAATGGGCATCGTGACCCACGTACTTGATGACCTCGAGGCGCGCGGCCTCATCGCGCACTCGACGGACCCTGACGCACTGCGAGCCGATCTCACGACAGGTCCGATCACGTTCTATGTGGGCTTCGACCCCACGGCTCCGAGCCTGCACATCGGCAACCTGCTGCAGCTGCTCACGGCGCGTCGCCTGCAGCGCGCGGGCCACAAGCCGCTGATCCTCGTGGGGGGCTCGACCGGTCTCATCGGTGACCCCAAGGAAGCCGGCGAGCGGGTGATGAACACCAAGGAGACGACGGCCGAGTGGGTCGAGCGCATCCGTACGCAGGTGTCGCACTTCGTCGAGCTCGAGGGTGAGTCGGCGGCGACGCTGGTCAACAACCTCGACTGGACTGCCAATCTCAGCACGATCGACTTCCTGCGAGACATCGGCAAGCACTTCCCGGTCAATCGGATGCTTGCCCGCGAAGTCGTCAGTGCGCGACTTGAGGCAGGCATCAGCTACACCGAGTTCAGCTACGTACTCCTGCAGTCACTCGACTACCTCGAGCTGCACCGCCGTCATGGCTGCGTGCTGCAGACGGGTGGAAGTGACCAGTGGGGCAACATCACTGCGGGAGTCGAACTCGTACGCCGAGCCGCTGGTGCCAAGGTGCACGCCCTCGCGACACCGTTGATCACCAAGGCGGATGGCACCAAGTTCGGCAAGACCGAGTCAGGCACCGTATGGCTCGATCCAGAGCTGACCAGTCCGTACGCGTTCTACCAGTCGTGGATCCAGGCCGAGGACAGCAAAGTGGGGGAGTACCTCCGCCAGTTCACCTTCGTGCCGGTCGACGAGATCTCTGCGCTGGAGGTCGAGCATGCCGAGAAGCCCGGATTGCGGGCGGCTCAACGTCGGCTGGCAGCCGAGGTGACGACGATCGTGCACGGCGCCGATGAAGCCGCAGCCGCCGAACTCGCGTCGGGAGCGCTGTTCGGACGTGCTGAGCTGACGGATCTGCCCGAGGCGACCCTCGGTGCAGCCCTGCGTGAGGCCGGTGCCGTCGAGCTCAAAGCCGCCGATTCGCCGACTGTCGTCGACGCATTCCTGGCGACGGGTCTCGCCGAATCCAAGTCCGCAGCCAGGCGAGCTGTCGCCGACGGGGGAGCGTACGTGAACAACGAGCGGGTCACGGACCCCGATCTGGTGCTTACGGGCGAACATCTGCTGCATGACAAATGGGTCGTTTTGCGCAAGGGGAAGCGGGCGATCTCGGGCGTGTCGGTGTCCTGACCCCTGCAATTTCAGGGGTTGGAGTCCGTGTGACGCTAGCCACAGGACCCCGATTTGACGTGCGCAAATCCCGCCCCGTAGTGTTCTACTTGTTGCACAGCACGACGGAGCGAAAAGCCGCAAGGCGGGTCGCTCGGAGCTGGCAGCCAACATCGTGACCGACCCGGTTTGACCGGTGAAAACGAGCGGTGTAAGTTAGACGAGTTGCCCCAAAACTCCAGGCCCATTGGTCTGCGGTTTCGGTGTGCGTCTGATCCTTGAGAACTCAACAGTGTGCCAAAAGTCGACGAGATTAATTAGTAGTACCCCGTCGAGACCATCGGAGAGCTTCGGCTCGCCGACCTTGATGGAAATCAATTCCGACAATTTATTTGTCAGCAAATAGTTTGTCAGAGTCGAACTGAAGTTTGAGCAGTACTTAACTGCTTTCAACGGAGAGTTTGATCCTGGCTCAGGACGAACGCTGGCGGCGTGCTTAACACATGCAAGTCGAGCGGTAAGGCTCCTTCGGGAGTACACGAGCGGCGAACGGGTGAGTAACACGTAAGCAATCTGCCCTTCTCATCGGAATAACCACTGGAAACGGTGGCTAATGCCGAATATGACCTCGGAACACATGTTCTGAGGTGGAAAGCTCCGGCGGAGAAGGATGAGCTTGCGGCCTATCAGCTTGTTGGTGAGGTAATGGCTCACCAAGGCGATGACGGGTAGCCGGCCTGAGAGGGTGACCGGCCACACTGGGACTGAGACACGGCCCAGACTCCTACGGGAGGCAGCAGTGGGGAATATTGGACAATGGGCGAAAGCCTGATCCAGCAACGCCGC
>JAKFCR010000057.1:0-14392 GCA_036676545.1 Aeromicrobium sp.
GACACCGACCGCGAGAAGGTCGAGGCCGATCCCCTTGGTCACGTGACAAGGGCCGCCGAGCGCTGGAACGCGACTGTCCTGCTCAAGGGCCCCCGGACTCTGGTCGCGACACCGGGTCGTGCGACTCGCGTCAACCTCACGGGATCGCCGTGGCTCGGCACAGCCGGCGCTGGCGATGTTCTCGCCGGCCTTGCTGGCTCAATGCTGGCGGCCGGAGCCGATCCACACGATGCGGGATCGTTCGCCGCCTTCCTCCACGGTGCCGCAAGCGTGCGCGCCAATCCCGGCGGGCCGGTCACCGCTTCTGACGTGGCTGCCGCGCTGCCGGTCACGATCGCCGACTTCATTGCTGGCGCGCTCGATGACGTACGCGACTGGAGGGACTGACATGGCTCCCCAGGCCGAAGCCATCGTCGACCTTGACGCCTACCGCGCCAACATCGCGACCCTCGCCTCGTACGCGCCCGGCTCCGCGCTCATGGCGGTCGTGAAGGCCAATGCGTACGGGCACGGGATGCCGCAGTGCGCCCGTGCTGCTCGCGAAGCCGGTGCCGCCTGGCTCGGGGTAGCGACGATCGCTGAGGCGCTCTCCCTGCGTAAGGGTGGCGACACCGGCGACGTGTTGTGCTGGCTGGCCGCGCCCGGCGCTGATTTCGCATCAGCGATCGCGGCAGGTGTTGAAGTCACGGCGTCTTCGGCGGATCAGCTCGCCGAGATCCTCGCCGCCGGAACACGACCAAAGGTGCAGCTCAAGGTCGACACCGGCCTGTCCCGCAACGGCGCGTATGGCGAGCAGTGGACCGCGCTCGTCGCCGCTGCTGCTTCCGCACAGGCGGCTGGAACCGTCGAGATCACCGGAGTCTGGTCGCACTTCGCCTGCGCCGACGAACCTGCGCATCCTGCCAACGACGAGCAGGAGCGGGTGTTCACGGATGCTGTCTCAGAGCTCGCAGCCGCAGGCGTCACGCCGGCGCTCCGCCACCTCAGCAACTCGGCAGCCACCCTGACGCGGCCGTCTGCCCACCTCGACCTCGTACGAGTCGGCATCGCGTCCTACGGCATCAATCCCGACCTCAACCTCGTCCATGTCGCCACGCTGCTGCCGGTGATGACGCTGCAAGCAGAGCTCGCGGCAGTGAAGCGGGTCCCGGCAGGCACGAGCGTCTCGTACGGGCACACGTGGACCACGGAGCGCGAGACCACTCTGGGGCTGGTGCCGATTGGCTATGCCGAGGGGATCCTGCGCACGGCGTCCAACAAGGGCCAGGTCGCATACGGCGACCAGCGCGCGCCGGTGACCGGCACGATCTGCATGGACCAGTTCGTCGTCGACCTCGGCGATAGCCCTGCCAAGCGCGGCGACGTGGTCACGGTGTTCGGACCGCGTGGTCCGAGCGCTGATGACTGGGCAGTCGCCGCCGGGACGATCGCGTACGAAGTGGTGACCCGCCTCGGCGGACGCATCGAGCGCACCTTCCGGGGTGAGCGATGAACAAGTCAACGCGCGTTGCAACGACCGCCGGAGCGTTCGTTGCCGCCGGTGTCGCCGCGACGCTGCTCAACGGTCGTCAGCGGCACAAGCGTCGGCTGCGTCGCGGCGAAGAGGTCGAGTTCGGCTCGGTCCACAGCGCAAAGCTGACCGTGACTGCGAGCGACGGCGTGAGGATCCACGCCGAGGTGGACGACGGCCCCCGCAAGACGCCGACGGTCGTGTTCATCCATGGCTGGGTCGAGACGCTCGATGTCTGGCACTACCAACGGCTCGCGCTGCGCGACAAGGTACGTATGGTCTTCCTCGACCAGCGGTCCCACGGACTATCGGACCGCTCACATGTCGACAACTCATCGATTGCGCAGCTCGCCGACGACCTCAACACGGTGCTGACCGATCTGGTGCCAAAAGGACCGATCATCCTCGTCGGCCATTCGCTTGGCGGAATGGCGATCATGGAGCTCGCCGACGCGAAGCCCGAGCTCTTCGGCAAGCGGGTCAAGGGAGTCGTGCTGATTGCGACCAGCAGCGGCAAGCTGGCCCGCTCCAGCCCCGCGCTGCGTCGGCTGATTCCACTCGTACGCGCTGCATCACCGGTACTCGACTGGGGCCGCGCGTTCAACAGCTACTCGATCATCCGGCGCTGGGGTCTTGGCCCGAACGCCCTCGAACGTCACGTCGACATGACCAATGAGATGATCCTGCAGGCTCCGACCCACGTGCTGATGGACTTCTCGCCCCTGTTCCTCGAGCTTGACCTGGATCATGCGCTCGAGACCGTCGGCAAGGCCTCGACGATCGTCATCGGCGGCTCCCATGACCAGCTCACCCCGCTCAAGCACAGCCGCCGCCTGGCCAACCACATCCCCGGTGCGCGTCTGGTCGCGATCGAGGATGGCGGCCACATGCTTCCCTTCGAGGCCAACCAGCAGGTCTCTGAGGCGATCGAGAGTCTTGTGGAGGAGGTCGGATGACCGCCCTCAATGTGATCGAAGCCGGTCCTGAGCACGCCAAGCAGGTCGTCGACATCATCCACCGGTCGTTCGGCTCGCGACCGGCACTCGATCCGCCATCGACCGCGATGGACGAGACCGAGGAGTCGGTTGCGGCCGTACTCGCTGGTCCCGGTGGGCTCCTGGTCGAGCGCCGTGGACTGCCGATGGGTGCGTTGCTGTTCGACGAGTCGCGTCCGGGTCTGCTCGGTCTCCGTCGTGTCGCCGTCGACCCTGACCTGCAGGATCGCGGTGTCGCGTCGGCGATGGTCGGTGTCGCAGAGGACACCGCGGAAGAGCGCGGCAAGGACGGCATCTGGCTGCACGTACGCGAAGAGCTGCCGGAGACCGTCCAGTTCTGGACGCGGCGCTTCTATCACCCGCATGCGCAGAACGGATCGACGATCGAGTTCGGCAAGACGCTGTGGCTGTCGCGTGAGATCCCGACTGCCGACGACATGAAGGCGTTTGCCGGTCGCCTCTCGACACTGCTCCACGCAGGAGACCTGTTGGTGCTCTCGGGCGACCTCGGCGCGGGCAAGACGACGTTCACCCAGGGGTTGGGCGACGGACTCGGCGTACGCGGACCTGTCACCTCACCGACGTTCGTCATCGCTCGCACCCACCCGTCGTTGGTCGGAGGGCCGCCGTTGGTGCACGTCGATGCCTACCGACTGGGCGACGCGGCAGAGATCGACGACATCGACCTGGACGCGACCACCGACGATGCGGTCACAGTCGTCGAATGGGGTGACGGACTCGCTGAACAGCTCAGCGACAGCTGGCTCCACGTACGCATCGAGGTACGTGGTGCGCGCCCCGGTGATCCGCTCGGCACTTCCGTCGACACCGATGGCGACGAGACGCGCGTCGTCACCGTCAAGCCTCACGGTCCCCGCTGGGTCGGCGTACCGCTCCGATCCACGTTGCTCGGGGAATAGGGTCGACTCGTGCTTCTCCTTGCGTTCGACACTGCGACGCCGGCCATCACGGTCGCGGTCCACGACGGCGACACGGTCGTCGGTGAGGCATCTGGCCACGGCGCGATGGCGCACGGCGAGCTGCTCGCTCCGGCCATTCGCGACGCGATGCAGCAGGCCGGTGCGGCGATGGCTGACCTGACAGACGTCGCGGTCGGCGTCGGTCCGGGACCGTTCACCGGGTTGCGCGTCGGCGTTGTCACGGCGCTCACCCTCGGGTCAACACTCGGACTCGTGCAGCACGGAGTCTGCTCGCTGGACATCGTCGCGGCCGACATCCAGGCCGAAGCAGAGTTCTTGGTTGCCACGGACGCTCGGCGCAAAGAGGTCTATTGGGCTCGGTATGGCGTCAATGGCGTACGTCTCGACGGACCACACGTCTCGTTCCCCGCAGACCTGGCGCACCAGCACCCCGAGCTGGTGACGTACGGACGCGGGGGAGAGCTGTACGACGGTGTGCTGCGCCCGGCCGGTGAGGCACAGGATCCACGCGCGGCCGCCCTCGCGTCGGCTGTGATCGCAGGGCGCGTGATCGAGCTGCCACTGGAGCCGCTCTATCTGCGCCGCCCCGATGCCGTGCCGCAGATCGTCAACAACCGCGCATGATCCGCGGCGCGACGGCGGTCGATGTGGCCACAATCGCGACGATCGAGGCCGAGTGCTTTGGCGCGTCAGCTTGGAGCGAGGACCTCGTACGCGAGCAGCTCGCGGCAGACCACCGGATCGTCCTGATCCACGACAACATCGCTTACGGCGTCGTCTCGGTGCTGGGCGATGTCGCAGACCTGGATCGCATCGCGGTCCTTCCGTTCGCGCGCCGACGCGGCCTCGCCGGCGAGCTGCTTGAACAGCTGGTCGAGGCGGCTGGTGGCCACGGCGCTGAGCGCATGCTGCTGGAGGTCGCCGCCGACAACGAAGCAGCGATTGCTCTGTACGAGACCTACGGCTTCGCGACGATCAGTACGCGCAAGGGCTACTATCCGAGCGGGATTGATGCACTCATCATGGAACTCCGTGGCACGCTGTAGCCATGACCGAGACACCTGATGGACTACCCGACGAATCCGACAACCTGGACCAGCTCCAGCCCGAGGACACGTTGGTCGACCGCGGCGTCGATGACGTACTCGATGAGGGCTATTCACCCGCCGAGAAGTGGTCGGCCGGAGAGGGATTCGGCACGACCGCGGACGAGGCGCTGCAGGGCGAAAACCTCGATCAGCGCATCGCGCAGGAGGAACCCGACATCGACCCCTATGCCGAGGTTGATGGCGAGGATCTCGACGACGGTGAGGTCGGTTCCGAGCGTGCTGGTCGACTCGTTGCCCCGGACGCGGGCCTCGGCGAGGACATCGACTCGGAGCTGTTTGGTGACGACGTCGGGATTGATGGTGCGGGAGCCAGCGCCGAGGAAGCAGCCGTACACGTCGTGGAGGACGAGTACTAGGCTTCCCGGATGCGTGACATTACCTACCCGCCGGTCATTTTCACTGCTAAGTCGCTGTTCAAGGTGCTGGGCATGAAGTTCCAGATGTCAGGCACCGAGAACATCCCGCGTGAAGGTGGCGCGATTCTTGCCGCCAACCACATCGGCTACGTCGACTTCGTCTTCGACGGTTTCGCAGCGCATCCCAACAAGCGCCTGGTGCGGTTCATGGCCAAGAAGGACGCGTTCGACAACAAGATCTCCGGACCGATCATGCGGTCCCTGCACCACATCTCGGTCGACCGTGAGCACGGTGTCGACTCGTACAACCAGGCCGTTGAGTATGCGCGCAACGGCGAGATCGTCGGCATCTTCCCTGAGGCCACGATCAGCCGGTCCTTCGAGATCAAGGAGCTCAAGACCGGCGCCGTACGCATGGCTGCCGAGGCCGGCGTGCCGCTGATCCCGATGGTCACCTGGGGAACCCAGCTGCTCAAGACCAAGGACCACGAGTCTGACCTGAAGGGCCGCGGTAAGACAATCGGCCTGCACGTCGGCACCCCGATCGAGGTCACCGGCGAGGATCCCGTCGCCGAGACCGAGAAGCTGCGTCAGGCCATGAGCGAGCTGCTCGACAAGGCAATCGCCGAGTACCCGATCAGCCCCGAGGGGCAGTGGTGGGCACCAGCTCGCCACGGCGGTACGGCCCCGACCCCCGAGCAAGCCAAGAAGCTGGACGAAGAAGAGCTCATCGCCCGGGCCGCGCGTCGCGCCGCCAAGGCCGAGGGCAAGAAGAAGAGCTAGTCGCCGACGGAGCCGTCGGCCATCTCACGGAGCAGGTCGAGGTGTCCGTTGTGACGGGCCGTCTCCTCGATGAGGTGCAGGACAACCCAGCGCACGTTCGGATGGAAGTCCTTGAGCACCTTGTCGGCTTCGGTGTCGAAGTCGAGATCGGCGAGCAGCGTACGAGTGAGCTGGACCTGCTCTGAATAGCCGTCGATGACTTCTTGCAACGGCACCTCGAGGCCGGCTTCGAGCTCACCGTCCGGGTGTTCCTCGCTCCAGGGCGCGCGGTCCTCGCCACCGAGGATGACGACCTCGACCCAGTAGTGCTCATTCCATCGCAGGTGGTTGAGCAGCGATGCCGGGTTGGTCAGCGGCGAAGTCGAGATCGGCGCCGTACGGGCGAGATCCTCGGACAGGCCGCGCACCTTGAACAGTGCGGTCTGCTGGACGTACTCCAGCATCTGCATCATCACGGAGCGTTCGTCTCCGGCAGGAGGTGTGTCAGTACGGACCATTGGTCCACCCTGACACAGTCAGCCGACGGAGCCGTCAGCCATCTCGCGCAGGATGTCGAGGTGACCGTTGTGGCGGGCCGTCTCCTCGATCAGGTGCTGCAGGATCCAGCGCGCAGTGAGCGCGCCTCTTCGACTGGTCCCCAGGGTCTGCATGTCGAGGTCAACCTCGGCGAACACGGCGAGTGACGCGCGCGCCTGCTCCTCATAGAGGCGGATCACCTCGTCGAGTGCCAGCACCGATCCCTCGTCGAACGTTGAGTCCGGGTGGTCACCGGTCGTGGGACTGACAGATTCGCCTCCGAACAGCGCCTCATTGATCCACGACGCCTCAACCCAGCGAAGGTGGTTGAGGATGTTGGCCGGCGACATCATCGGAGACGAGGCGAGCGGGGCCGTACGCGCGAGCTCCTCGCTCAGACCGCGCACCTTGCCGAGTGCTGTCTCCTGTGAATAGCGCAGCATCTGCAGCAGAATGCTCCGCTCGTCGAACATTTCCGGAGTGTCACTTGCAGCCATGTCTCACCCTGACACAACGGGAGGCACGGCTAGCCGACTGACCCGTCGGCCATCTCGCGCAGGATGTCGAGGTGGCCGTTGTGGCGGGCCGTCTCCTCGATCAGGTGCTGCAGTATCCACCGGGCGGTCAGTGGGTGCTCGCTCAGCGTGCCCATCATGAGCATGTCGAGATCAACCTCGGAGAACACCTGGCGCGTCTCTGCCGCCTGAGCTTCGTACAGCCGGATCACCTCATCGAGCGGCAGCACGGATCCTTCGTCGAACGACGAGCGGGGCGGATCTTCAGT
Source organism: Aeromicrobium sp. (assembly GCA_036676545.1). Taxonomy (GTDB): domain Bacteria; phylum Actinomycetota; class Actinomycetes; order Propionibacteriales; family Nocardioidaceae; genus Aeromicrobium. The sequence continues at coordinate 6,995 of JAKFCR010000057.1, forward strand.
CATCGGGCTCTTGGCGTCTTCCCCGAGCAGGTCCTCGTGAATCCAAGACCATTCGACCCAGCGCAGATGGTTGAGGATGTTGGCCGGTGACATGCTCGGTGACGTTGGTAGCGGTGCCGTACGGGCGAGCTCCTCGCTCAAGCCACGGACTTTGCCGAGTGCGGTTTCCTGTGAATAGCGCAGCATCTGCACGAGGATGCTGCGCTCATCGAACGAATCAGGAGTGTCGGTTGGAGTCACCCTTCACCCTGACACAATGACCCAGTGAGCGAACCCCTCGTACTCGGAATTGAGTCGTCGTGTGACGAGACAGGTGTCGGCATCGTCCGTGGCACCGAGCTGCTCGCACATGCGCTCTCATCGAGCATGGAGGAGCACGTACGGTTCGGCGGCATCGTGCCCGAGGTGGCCAGCCGCGCTCACCTGGAGGCGATGGTTCCGACGCTCGAGCAGGCGTATGCCGAGTCGGGCGTGCGCATCCAGGACGTTGACGCGATTGCTGTGACCAGCGGTCCGGGCCTGACTGGTGCGCTGCTGGTCGGAGTCGCCGCGGCCAAGGCGCTCGCCCTTGCGCATGACAAGCCGCTCTACGGCGTCAACCACCTCGCGGCCCACGTGGCCGTCGACCAGCTCGAGCACGGCCGCTTCGACGGACGTATGGCCGCGATGCTCGTCAGCGGCGGACATACCGAGATCCTGCTCGTCGACGACATTGCCACCGACATCACGCTGCTCGGCCAGACGATCGACGATGCAGCGGGGGAGGCCTTCGACAAGGTTGCCCGCCTGCTCGGCCTGCCCTACCCCGGCGGGCCCCACATCGATCGAGTCGCTCGAGACGGTGACGGCACCGCGTTCGACTTCCCCCGCGCCCTCACCGGCCGTGACGCCGAGAAGTACAAGTACGACTTCTCGTTCTCGGGGCTCAAGAGCGCCGTTGCTCGACTCGTCCAGCACGAGCAGCGCATGGGTCGTACGTTCAATGTCGCCGACGTCGCGGCGGCATTCCAGGACTCGGTCTGCGACGTGCTGACCAAGAAGACGATCGCGGCCTGCAAGGACCACGATGTCGACACCTTGATCATCGGCGGAGGTGTCGCCGCCAACGCGCGACTGCGCCAATTCGCTGAGGAGCGTGCGGCCAAGGCCGGCATCACGGTACGTGTGCCGCGGCTCGGCCTGTGCACTGACAACGGCGCGATGGTGGCTGCGCTCGGTGCCGAGGTCGTACGCCGAGGCCTGCCCCCTTCATCGCTGGATCTGCCGGTCGACTCCAGCATGCCTGTGACGCAGGTACTGGCGGCATAGTCGTGCCCAACCACCGCGCGGCCCGGGTCTCGCACGGGCGTCGCAACCTCTCCATCGCACTCTCGGCAGTCCTCATCGGCGGGGCTGCCGTCTGGTGGATCTCCCGCGCCGATCCGATCGAGACCCCGGCGGCGGCGACGTCGGCCGCAGTCCGTACGACGTCCCCGCCGACGACCAAGAAGGCAATGCACTGGTCGCCGACCGCGATTGAGATCGAGGCCGCAAAGACCTTGGCCGGCGACCTCAGCCTCGAAGACCTCGCAGGCCAGCTGATCATCGCCCGGCACCGCAGCGATGCGGCGTCGCTCGCCCTCGTCCGCGACAGGCACTTTGCAGGTGTGATGGTCACGAGTCCGAAAATCCTTGACGTCACCACCAAAGACCCGCTGAGCCACATCAAGGCGTTCAACGCCGACCTTCAGGAGGCGGGCAGCGATCGCGACTATCCGGTGATGGTGCCGGTCGACCAGGAGGGCGGCCTCGTCACCCGTGTCAAAGGACCGCTGACGCCGTTTCCGACGTTCATGTCGGCTGGTGCCGCGATAGCCGGAGATGCCAAGCAGGGTGCGCAGGCGGTCGCCGGGGCGACGAAGGCTTCCGGTGCTGAGCTGCGGGCGGCAGGATTCAACGCCGTGTTCGCGCCCATCGGCGACGTCACCATTGGCTCCACCGACCCGGTCATCGGTAGCAGATCAGCCGGCACCGACCCGGCCATCGTTGCCAAGTCCGTCGTCGCAGCAGTCACCGGCTACTCGCAGGCGGGCCTCATCTCGGCAGTCAAGCACTTCCCCGGACACAACGTCGCAGACGACAGCCATAGCGCTCTGCCGCGGCTGGCAAGCGACAAGAAGCGCCTCTCTGATCACGACCTCGTACCGTTCAAGGCCGCCATTGCCACGGGAGCGCCGAGCATCATGACGGGCCACCTGAACGTCTCGTCCGTGGATTCCGGCGTTCCCGCGTCCATGTCGCGCAAGGTGATCACCGGAGTGCTGCGCAAGGAGCTCGGCTACGACGGTCTGATCGTCAGCGACTCGCTCGGTATGGGCGCTGTCGTGAAGCGTTATCCGGGAGGCGAGGCGGCGGTGCAGGCGATCAAGGCCGGCAGCGATCTGGCGCTGATGCCGGCGGACAACGACCGGGCATACGCCGCGGTCCTGGCCGCCCTGAAGTCGGGCGAGATTCCCGAGAAGCAGGCACGAGCCTCGGCGGCGCGAGTCATCGCGCACCTCCTGCACGCCGACGCAGCACCGCAGATGGACGGCGATCCGGGCAGCCACGCAATTGATTCGCAGGCTCTCAGCGCTGCCGCCGTCACGATGGTCACCGAAGTGTGCGGCACGTCTGAGCCAGTCACTGCCGTTCGACCGAGTGGCTCGTCCGAAGCCGTGGCCAACTTCAAGATCGCAGCCAAGGAGGCGGGACTTTCCACCGCGAGCGGCGCCACCCTCGCGTTCACCAGCTCGCGAAGGGCATACGCCGACATCGTGGTGTCGACTGATCGCCCGTATGCCCTGGAGAACAGCACGGCACCGACCAAGATCGCGTTGTACGGCAGTGGGCTTCCGGCGATGCGGGCGCTGGTCGCAGTCCTCGCTGGCAAGGCTGAGGCCCGTGGCAAGCTCCCGGTCGACGGCATCACCGTCAAGCAATGCTAGGTAGGTCTTCGGTGACTGGATAGGCTTCAACCCCGGCAGAACGGTGGTTGTCATGAGGAAGTCCTTGCGCCTGACGACGGCGGCGATTGCGATGGCAGCTCTGCTGAGCGCCTGTGGTGATGACGCCCCATCGGAACCCACCGACACGACGGCGGCCCCTACGCAGTCAGCGACCGAGACCCCTTCCGCCTTCTCGACGGATGAGGTCAGCGAGGAATCGGAGGACTTCGGTCAGCTCGTTGCCGTCAGGGTTGGCGTCCACGACGGCTTCGACCGAGTCGTGCTCGAGTTCTCCGAGAGCGTGCCCGGCTACACAGTGAAGTACGTCGAGCTGCCGGTGATCGAGGATGGGTCGGGCGATTCCATTGATCTGCCGAATGCTGAGAGGGCGGTTCAGATCGTGTTGACTCCGGCATCGGGGTGGGACATGGAGCAGGGCGAGCCGACCTACACGGGCCCCAACGCCGTCACGAACGACAAGGCGGTGGAGATCACGGGTGTCGTCAGCTCAGGCGACTTCGAGGCCGTGCTCAGCTGGGCCGTGGGCCTGCGCAGTGAGGTGCCCTTCAAGGTAACCAAGCTCGACAACCCGGCGCGTCTGGTCGTCGACTTCAAGACCGGGTAGCTACTTCAGAAAGTTGTCGAGCGCGTCGGTGATCAGCGTTGCGGGGCTGACGCCGCGCTCCTTGGCTGCCGTGGCGATGCGGGACTCGATGGCTGTCGTCAGGAGCGCCGGCTCACCTTCCGGCTGCTTGTCGCGACCGAATGCCTTCATCGCGGCGATCACGACAGTGCCGAGCACGTCGAGGATTGCCACGATGCCGAACGTCCGCCAGAAACCGTCGCCGAGGTCTGCCCCGTCGACGATGGCAACCGAGATCATGGCGGCGACGATCACGATCGACATGAGCGTCGCGATCAGCATCCAGCCGAACCTCTTGCGCTCTGCCATGGCCAGCAGCAGGCACGCCTGGGCAATCGACGCCGCGATGGTGACGCCGACACCGAACGTCTCCCAGACAGGGTCGCCGCCGTCGTATCCGCCCCACGTCAGAGCCAGTGCGAGCCCGAAGGGCACGAGTGACACGACTCCGCCAATGATCCCGACGATCGCGGTGGAACGACCGGCCACCGACAGGTAGCAGAGCACGGCGATCGACTCCACGCCGACGATCACGGTCGTGAGCAGCACCTTCGCCTCGGTCTCACCGAAGCTTCCTCCTCCGAGGAGGGCGATGATGCCCAGGAGTGCGGCGATCGAGAACGAGCCGATGACGAGCCAGATGACAAGCTTGCGCAGATCCTTCATGCGCTGCATCCTCGCGTGCCGCGAGCCCCGAAGCAATCAGGCTGACCGCATCAGTCGAGGGCCAGTTCTCCGGTCTGGACACGCCACAGAGCGGCATACGCACCGTCAGCTGCGATGAGGTCGTCGTGGGTGCCGGACTCAGTGACTCGGCCGGCGTCGAGGACCCAGATCCGATGGGCATGACGAACGGTCGACAGGCGGTGAGCGACAACCAGGGCCGTGCAGCCCGCGGTTGCCACTCGCAGCGACCGCTGGATCGCGGCCTCGGTCTCGTTGTCGACTGCGCTGGTTGCCTCGTCGAGGACCAGCACGCTGGGCTCACGAAGCAGCGCTCTGGCCAGTGCGAGCCTCTGCCGCTGTCCTCCGGAGAGAGTCACACCACGCTCGCCGACCCAGCTGTCGAAACCGTCAGTAGTTGCCTCGATGAAGTCGGTTGCGGCGGCCGCCTCGGCGGCGGCCATGATCTCGGCGCGCGATGCATCCGGTCGCCCATACGCGATGTTGTCGGCGATCGTGCCCGCGAACATGTAGACGTCCTGGGCGACGTACGCCATGGAGCCGCGCAACGAGTCCCAGTCGAGGTCGCGGATGTCAGTTCCGTCCAGCTCAATCGTTCCGGCCCTGGGATCGTCGAACCGGAGCACCAACCGCAGGAGAGTCGACTTGCCAGCACCAGTCGTACCGACGATCGCGTGCGTCTCGCCGGCCGGAACCACCAGGTCGAGGTCGTGGATCACGTCGGGTCCGTCGGCGTATCCGGCACGTACACCGCGGAGCTCGAGTCGTCCCTGGACCGGCTTCGCCAGGACCGCCGTTCCCGCAGGCACCGTGATGGGCACAGCAAGCAGGGTCAGGATCCGTTGCGTCGAGGCCCGACCGCGCTGATAGAGATCGAGCACCGTGGCGACATCAGTCAGTGGCCACAGCAGGCGCTGTGTCATGAAGACGAGCACCGAGTAGAGGCCGACCTCGAGGTCGCCGCGGAGCACAGCCCAGCCGCCGAGCAAAAGCGTGCAAGTGAAGCCAGCAAGGATTGCCATCCGGACCAGCGGCACGAACGCCGCCGACGAACGGATCGCGTCGGTGTTCGCTGTTCGGTACGCGTTGGAGACTGCGGCGATCCGATCCCGTTCACGGTCCTCAGCGGTGAATGCCTTGATCGTGGCAATGCCAGCGAGGTTGGCGCTGAGTGCGCTCGAGAGATCGGCGACGGCTTCACGCACCCGGTCGTACAGCGGCTCGAGGCGGCGCTGGAAGATCAGCGAGCCCACCACGATCACCGGGATCGGGGTGAAGGCGAACAGGAGCAGGGTCCAGGACGACACGGCGAACACAGCGCCCACCAGGACCACGTTGAGGAAGGTCTGCAGGATCGCCGGCGCGCCGATGTCGAGGAACCGCTCAAGCTGGTTGACGTCGTCGTTGAGCGTGGCGAGCGTCGATCCGCCGGGTCGTGACTCGTGCCAGGACATGTCGAGATGCTGGGCGTGGTCATACGCTTCGACCCGCAGATCGTGCTCCACGCCCTGCGACAGGCCGCGCCAGAGCACGTCGGCCACGTACTGGCTGGCGGACTCGATGATCCACACCACGACGTTGATGGCGGCCAGCCAGCCGAGCTGGGAGTAGCGGGACTCGACGCCCAGGAGCTCGCCGACGAACGACGCATCACCACGTACGACGACATCGACTGCTGCTCCGATGAGGAGCTCAGGGACGACGTCGGCGACCTTGTTGATCGTCGACATGACAACGGCAAGGATGAAGCGGCGTCGGTAGACGCGGTGGCGCTTCCACAGGGAACGAAGAGGCTGCTCAGCTGCAGCGGTGACAGTCACTCAGGACACCCTAATTGCAGCCGCTGGCCTCGATTACGCCCGTTCGACGAGGAAGGCGCGGCCATCGCCGCGTACGCGCGTCATGATGACCGTCGCGGGATTGGGACCCTTGAGCTTGAGTCGCTTGATCAGCTCCTCGGGCACGATGTCGACGCCGCGCTTCTTGACCGTCAGTGTGCCGATGCGGCGCACCTGCAACGCAGCCTTGAGGGGCTTCTCGCGGAACGGCAGCTCGTCGATGACCCGGAACCCGCGCGCCAGGGGAGTCGTCACGGCACGGTCGGAGCTGACGTACGCGATGTGCGGATCCATCAGCCAGCCACCGATGTCACCGGCCAGCTCGCCGACCAGGCCCGAACGTATGACGGCGTCGTCCGGTTCGTAGATGTACGAACCGGGTTGCGCCAGAGCCGCGAGCTCGCCGATCGAGACCAGTCCGGTTCCCGAGGGCAGGACGGTGGCGCGTCGCTTCGCCGTGGCGAACGGTGCGCCCCACAGGCAGGCCTCGACCAGGTCCCCGCCGTCGCTGACCCATTCAGCCTCGACGCCGTGGGGCACGGCGTCATGTGCGAGTCCGGGCATCACCTTCGCCACCGCGCGACCTTCCAACAGCTGGCACACCCACTCCCACGGCGGTTGCAGGTCGGAGGTCGAGAACGTACGACCGCGTCCGTCGCGACGAGCCGGGTCGATGAACGCGACCTCGTCCTTGCCGATCTCGACCGCGCGTACGTCTCCGGCGATGACCTCGCCGTCGAGCTCCAGCGCGCGCAGGTTGGCTTCGGCGATCGCAGCTCGTACGGGATCGAGCTCGACACCACGTACGCGAAGCCCCGCCCGTGCCATCGCGATCAGATCCCCACCGATTCCGCAGCCCAGGTCGACAACGGCCTCGGCGCCAGTTGACGCGAGACGAGAAGACCGATGCGCGGCGACCCGTTGGCGGGTCGACTGCTCCAGAGCATCGTGGGTGAAGTACATCCGACCGGCATCGTCGCCGAACTTCGCGACCGCCTTGCCGCGCAGGTGATTCTGCGTCACGGCAGCCGCGACGAGCGCCGATGCGTACGTCTTGCGGAGCCGGGTGCCGAGGGCCAGATCGCTCTCCTTGCCGGCGCTCTGGGCGACCTCGTCGAGCAGCAGCTGACCCGCGGGGGAGAGAAGCTTCTCGAAGGTCACCAGATCCATGCATGGATTCTGCCGTGTGGTCCCGGCGGAGAGTTCAGCGGAGCGCGAACACCCTTAGCACTCTCACACTGCGAGTGCTAGGTTTCGTATTGGCGCT
>JAKFCR010000058.1:0-2427 GCA_036676545.1 Aeromicrobium sp.
GGCGATGGCTGAGGTCGGGATCGACATCGCGACCGAGCAGCCCAAGCTCCTGACGGACAGTGCAGTCCAGACAGCCGACGTCGTGATCACGATGGGTTGCGGCGACGAGTGCCCGTTCTATCCCGGTAAGCGCTATGAGGACTGGGAGCTGGACGATCCGGCCGGCCAGGGAGTTGAGGCCGTACGGCCGATCCGCGACGAGATCAAGGCGCGGGTCGAGGCACTGATCGCGTCGCTCTAGCCCTACTTGCGGGGTGGGTCGGGCTCGATCCTCAGAGTGTTGAGGGCGGTGGCGAGCATCTCGTAGTGGCCGGTCAGAAGCAGAAACTCGACTGAGCGTCGTTCGTCGAGATGCTCACGCAAGGCAGCCCAGCTGGCATCGCTGAGATCCTTCTTGTCGTGGAGCTCGTCGACAGCTGTGAGCAACGCGACCTCGCGGGCATTCCAGTGCTTGTCGGTCGGACCAATTGTGACGGCGGCGAGATCCTCCGGAGTCACGCCGGCACGCTGGCCGATGCGCTCGTGATGGGCACGCTCGTACGCGCTGCCCGACAGGGTCGCGACGCGAAGGATGATCAGCTCGGTCTCACGACGAGGCAGCTTGCCGCCCGGCATCAGGCCGCCAGCGAACATCAGCCATCCCCAGAACAGTCGCTTGGTGCGGCCGAGGACGAGGAAGACCTGGGGGTCCTTCGTGCCCATCGAGCGGCCGGCGAGCTTGCTGAACCCGCGGATGACCGGCCCGGTCTGACGCCAGTTGCCGGACGTGATGCGAGGCTCGCTCATCGGATGGCTCGCGCCTGTTCGGCTTCCGGAAGGACCTTGTTGGCGACCTTGTTGAAGATGCGCATCGCGAGAGAGTAGCCCGGCGGAAAAGTCCGCTGCAGTGTGAAGGCAAGGAAGATGTCGGGCGAGGTGTAGACCATGTAGCGGTTGCGCCTCACGCCGCGCAGGATGGCACGGGCTGCATGGTTGGGTGTCACGGCACGCTTCTTGAAGTGAGCCTGTGCCTTCTTGAACGCCTTGCCGCCCTTGTCGACACCGGCGACCTGAATCGTCTCGGTAAGTCCGGTGTCGACTCCGCCGGGGCAGACCAGGCTGACCCGGATGCCGTGACGCCGTAGGTCGAACCGCAGCACTTCGGAGACACCGCGCAGGCCGAACTTGCTGGCCGAGTACGCGGCATGCCACGGCATACCGATGAGCCCGGCCGCTGACGAGACGTTGACCAGGTGGCCGCCTCGTCCGGCGTCGACCATCGCGGGTACGAAGGCCTCGATGATGTGGATCGGGCCCATGAGGTTGACCTCGACCATGCTGCGCCAGTGCCTGTGCTCTAGGGCGGAGACGGTGCCCCACGCGGAGATGCCGGCGACGTTCATGACGACATCGACCGAGCCGTGTGCGTCGTGAACTTCCTGGGCGAACGTCATGACGGCATCGACGTCGGTGATGTCGAGCGACTTCGCGTACGCGACCTCTCCGCCGGCAGCCTTGATCGTTGCGATGGTCTCCTCGAGGGGCGAGATGTCAGTCAGCACGACCCGCGCGCCGCGCTCAGCGGCTACTTCGGCGGTCGCGCGGCCGATGCCGCTGGCTGCGCCGGTGACGACCACGAGCTTGCCGGTGATGTCAGTCATGGCCTGATTCTAGGGGAGATTCACCGATAAGTCGTACGTATGTATTAGTTTGTTACGTCACGTTGGGTGCGTTTCGTGGGAACCCGAGCTCACCGGCTCACCAGGGCCGGGGTCGAAGCCCCCTCGCCCTTCGCCGCGCTCGTTGTGGAGTTGTCTCGCGGCTGTTCTGATGTGCGCGGCTTCGGGCTGGGAGGGACCCCCAGGCGCCTGCCGTTTCTCGTGCCGGTCATGGCCACAAAAATGCGGGCCACGACTCTCGTCGCAACCCGCTTTGCCAGCGAAGGCCCGCATTCTTTGTGGCCAGGGCCGGGGTCGACTCCCCCAAGCTCTGCGCAGCGCGCTCGTTTCGAGACTGGCCTGCGCCTGACCGCCTGCGCGCTGCTCCGAGCAGGGGGTACCCCCAGGCCCGCCGTCTCTCGTACCAACCACAGGCCACGAAAAAACGGGCCTCGCTCGTACCTCGCGGACCCGTGTTTTCGTGGCCAGGGCCGGGGTCGAACCGGCGACCCTCCGCTTTTCAGGCGGATGCTCGTACCAACTGAGCTACCTGGCCGTGCCCGAGACGGGCGACGATCACCTTATCGCACTGACTTGGCCCGTCAGAAATCGCATTGGGCAAGAAAAACCCCGCATCTGGGATCAGATGCGGGGAGCTTCAAGGTGGCGACCCCGACCGGACTCGAACCGGCGACCTCCGCCGTGACAGGGCGGCGCGCTAACCAACTGCGCCACGGGGCCTCGTGGCAACTCCGCGAAGGAGCAGACGCAACTGTAACGCACCGGCGGT
>JAKFCR010000059.1:0-4529 GCA_036676545.1 Aeromicrobium sp.
GCGACCTGCACGGCGTCGAGCGCGGTCGGGTCGACGGCAACGCCTTCCTGGCCGGGCACCCGAAACACGCCGCCTGTCTGCAGCGCAAGCTGCTCGTCACCGGCGACCTTGATCGTGCCGGCCAGTACGAGCAGCGCGGCACTCGCTGTACCGGAGAGAAGTCGCAGGAACGTGAGGGCATCCGTGCTGATCGTGACGTCAGGCGCGTCGGCACCGGCAGGCTGGACCTCGACGGTGGCATTGCCGAAGTGCGCGTCATACGTCTCGTCGACGCCTCGATCGCGGCGGACCACGAACCGTACGACGCCGTCCATGGCCTTGAGCTGCTCCGGCACGGCGAAGTCGGCGAAACGGCCGAAGCCGGCGCTCAGCGCTGCGGCTCGGATCGACTCGTCCGCGATGAGCTCTTTCAGCTCGGCATCAGAGGCCTCACCGAGCATGCGTGCGATCTCGACGGCGTCAACGCCGGCGAAGTGTTCATCGAGCTTGTCTTCAGGTATCCCGTTCAACCACGTACGAAGTTCGCTCATTGGACCTCTAGGAGTGTTTCCTACCCTGCGGTAGGATTTTGTAAACAGTAGTGACACCCCTTGCGGGTGTCAACGAGATTGGGCATTCCCATGACGACCGAAACTCGCGTACGCGCAGAGCACCTAGGGCCCGAAGTTCGACGCCCTTTGGTCCTCGATGCTGCGCTCGAGGTCTGGATCGAACACGGCTATGCCGGCACGACCATGGCGCGTATCGCCAAGGCCGCAAACGTCAGCAAGCCCGTCCTCTATGCCTGCTACGCCCACAAGGACGAAGCCCTGCGAGCCCTGATGGCGCGCGAAGAAGAACGACTCGTCGGCGCAGCTCAAGACGCACTCCCCGATTCGATCGACCTCGACGATGTCGGCGAGGTCATGCGCACCGCGTACGAGGCGTTCTTCCGCGCGACGCTCGAGCACCCCGCGTCCTGGCGGGTCGTCTTCGACGCCCCACACGTCAAGGACCCTGTCATCACGACGAAGGTCAACGTTGCTCGCGCCTTGATCACAGGTCAGCTCACCGCACTGCTGGCTCACCACCTTGAGTCGACGGATCACTCCATGCCCGAGCGAACCGTCCGCCTCTACGCGCAGAACCTCATCGCCCTCGCCGAGTCCAACGCCGCGACCCTCCTGCAGAACCCGGGCGAATGGGATCCCGCCGAGCTTGCACAATCGGTCACCGACCTGGTGCTCACAAGCTGGCTCTGAGCCCCGGTTGAATTGGTCGTACGCGCCGCCTAGCGTTCAAGCCATGTCTTCCACGCTCCACTCGCTGTCCTTCGGTGCCGCCGATCCCACTCGACTCGCGACGTTCTGGGGCGAAGTCCTGAAGCGGCCGGTCGCCGGAACGACCCTCCCCGAGACAGACACGGCCATCCCGATCCGATTCATCCAGAACGACGAGCCCAAGGTCGAGCCCAACCAGATGCACTTCGACACCACGACGACGTCATGGGACGACCAGAAGGAGACGGTCGAGCGCGCGATCAGCCTGGGTGCCGCCCACCTCGACTTCGACCTGCCGCCGGACGAGCTGCACGTACCGCTCCAAGACCCTGAGGGCAACGAGTTCTGCGTCATCGAGCCGATCAACAACTTCCTGAAGGACACTGATCGCATCGGCGCGTACTCGAGCGACGGCAGCCAGTCGGTCGGCTACTTCTGGAGTGCCGCGCTCGACTGGCCTCTCGTGTGGGACCAGGACGAGGAGACAGCGATCCAGTCGCCGCTCGGCGGATCCAAGATCTCGTGGGGCGGACCGCCACTCGACGTACGGACCACCAAAACTCGACTGCATTTCAACCTCGCCCCGGAGGGAGAGCGCCTCATGGAGCTCGATCGCCTCGTCTCGCTCGGCGCCAATCAAAGTGATGACCCGCCGTGCGAGCCGGGCTGGATCTCCATGACCGACCCGGACGGCAACCCGTTCTGCATCACGAATTGACCAGCACCGAACGTGTTCAATTCGTAACTCAACCGGTCCCCATGAACTAGTTCTTTCGGGCTAGGTTGAGGCATGCCTGATTCAGTCCCCATGGTTTCGATGCATGGCGTCCAGAAGTGGTTCGGCGACCTCCACGTGCTCAAGGACATCGATCTCGATGTGGCCCCGGGCGAGGTCGTCGTGGTGATCGGGCCCTCCGGCTCGGGCAAGTCGACGCTCTGCCGAGCCATCAATCGACTGGAAACGATCAACGAGGGGACCATCTCGGTCGACGGCCAGAAGCTCCCCGAAGAAGGCAAGGAGCTGGCCCAGCTGCGCGCTGACGTCGGCATGGTGTTCCAGTCGTTCAACCTGTTCCTGCACAAGACCGTGCTCGAGAACGTCACGGTCGGCCCGATCAAAGTCCGCAAGAAGTCGAAGGCGGAGGCCGGCAAGCGGGCCCGCGAGCTCCTGGAGCGCGTCGGAGTCGCCTCACAGGCCGACAAGCTGCCCGCTCAGCTCTCCGGCGGCCAGCAGCAACGGGTCGCCATCGCCCGGTCTCTGGCCATGGACCCCAAGGTCATGCTGTTCGACGAGCCGACCTCGGCGCTCGACCCCGAGATGATCAAGGAAGTCCTCGACACGATGGTCGATCTCGCCAAGGGCGGCATGACGATGATCGTCGTCACCCACGAGATGGGCTTCGCTCGCACGGCTGCCGACCGCGTGCTGTTCATGTCCGACGGAAGCATCGTGGAGGAGAACACCCCGCACGAGTTCTTCACCAACCCCAAGACCGAGCGAGCCAAGGACTTCCTGAGCAAGATCCTCACCCACTGACCCATCCACCGACAGAAGGACTGACCGATGCAACTCAAACGCACCACATGGGCCGCAGTCGCGGCCGCAGCCATGCTCGTACTGACTGCCTGCGGCGACGCGGGCGAAGACGGCGACGGTGACGACACAGGAGCCAAGGGCGACTACGAAGTCGTTGCGGATCCTGACTTCGAGGCCGGCAGCCGAATGGCGGAGATCGCCGAGGCCGGGACCGTCAAGATCGGCGTGAAGTACGACCAGCCCGGTATCGGATTCAAGGCCGCTGGTGCAGACGCGCCGACCGGTATCGACCCCGAGATGGGCAAGGTCATCGCCGGACAGCTCGGCATCGAGGCCGAAGACATCGAGTGGGTCGAGACCATCTCGGCCAACCGCGAGCCGTTCCTCCAGGAAGGCACGGTCGACTTCGTGCTGGCGTCGTATTCGATCACCGACGACCGCCGCAAGATCGTCGGCCAGGCCGGTCCCTACTACGTCACAGGTCAGAGTCTGCTCGTGGCTGCTGATGACGACAGCATCAAGGGACCAGAGGACCTCGAGGGCAAGAAGGTGTGCTCGGTGACGGGCTCGACCTCAATTGCCACGGTCGAGAAGGAGTACGGCGCCACCCCGGCCGGCTTCGACACCTACTCCGAATGCGTCGACCAGCTGAAGAACGGCTCGGTCGATGCGGTGACCACCGACGGTGCGATCCTGCTCGGCTACGCCGCCGAGGCACCGGACGAGATCAAGGTCGTCGGAGAGCCGTTCTCCGAGGAGCGCTACGGCGTGGGATACAGCCTGGAATCACCCGAGCTGTGCGAGTTCCTCAACACGACTCTCGAGGAGGCATTGTCAGGCGACGCCTTCCAGACGGCGTTCGACAAGACGCTCGGTGAGTCGGGCAACGAAGCGCCGGCCACGCCGACGCTTGATCCCTGCCCCTGATCAGGGCTGATCGTGGGTGGGCTCGCGACAGCGGGCCCACCCACTCTCAAACACGACACGAGGTGACATGGACTTCCTGACCGACAACCCGGACCTGTACTTCAAGGGGTTCTGGGAGACCCTCAAGCTGCTCCTCGCCTCGGGCGCACTCGCCATGGTGGTCGGCACGGTAGTTGCCGTCGCCCGTGTCGCGCCGGTCCCCATCCTGCGCGGGGTCGGCACGGTCTACGTCGCACTGTTCCGCAACACTCCCCTGCTGATCCTGATCCTGATTACCTACTACGGACTGCCCGAGATCGGCATCGACTTCGGCTTCTTCATCATGGTGACGATGGCGATGGGCCTCTACACAGCGGCTTTCGTCGCAGAGGCCATCCGCGCTGGCGTCAACGGGATCCAGGTGGGCCAGGTCGAAGCCGCCAGGTCGCTCGGCATGCCGTTCACCCTGACGATGCAGCAGGTCGTGCTGCCGCAGGCGTTTCGCTTCGTGGTGCCACCCTTGGCCAGCGTTTTCATCGCTCTCACCAAGAACACCTCCCTCGCCGCGGCCTTCGGCATCGCCGACGCAACGTTCCGCATGAAGGGCTACCTCAACGAGTACGCCACTGAGCGGGTCGCGATCTTCCTCGGCATCGCCCTCGGCTACGTCGTCATTGTCGAAGTCATATCCTTCGGCGCCCACATGTTCGAGCGGCGTTGGGCGGTCAAGCGATGAGCACCATCCTCTTCGACGTGCCGGGGCCGCGGGCGGCCCGTCGCCACCGACTCATCGCCATCGCCACCGTCATCGGCATCATCGCCGTGAT
>JAKFCR010000060.1:0-3980 GCA_036676545.1 Aeromicrobium sp.
GCTCAGTCAACGAATCGGTACCGCGAGAGCGGAGCCCGACCGAGTTGGGTGCTGCCCCAACGGCTCCGTATGATGGACGCAGCCCCTCGCGCGGCGACACATCACCCAACTCCCCCAGGGCCGGAAGGCAGCAAGGGTCAGTGAGCTCTGTCGGGTGCGCGAGGGGTCCTTCATGCCCGGGACCCGGAGCTACGCGGCTTTGCCCAGGAGTCGTTCGAGAAGTCGCGGGTCGCTCGGCCAGGCGTCGAGCAAGATGTCGCGAGGTACACGCCGGGCCGCGAAGCGCAGCAGGAGTACGACGGCGACCACGTCGTCGAGCGGGCCGATGACCGGCAGGAACTCGGGCAAGAGGTCGATCGGCGAGATCACCCAGACGATCGCCACGAGCATCGCGATCTTGGCGCTACGAGGAACGTCTGGATGCTTGCGCAGCGCCCGCGCGGTTGTGACGCATGACGGCAGGAACTCCGCGATCTGGCGCAGCAGACCCGGAGGCAGTCGCTTCGCGAAGAGCACCATCAACAGGCAGCTGATGACCCACAACGCGAGGACCACCCCCGCGATCACCAGGAGCTTGGTCACCGAGGGGCGCCCTAGGGAAGTGGCTCGATGACCGTGTGGTCGTCGAGCCTCGTGACCAGCTCCGCAAGGTGATGACGACCATCGCCAAGTGTGTGGTCGATCGCCGTGAGTCGGCTCGTGAAGTGACCGACGCTGTACTCCGCCGTCATACCGATGCCGCCGTGCAGCTGGATCGCTTCCTTGCCGATGTGTCGCCCGGCTTTGCTGACCTGCAGCTTGGCGCGAGACGCGGCTTCGAGGGCGTCTCCGCCATCGAGCAGCACCAGCGTTGCCCAGGTGACGACGCTGCGGGCGAGCTCGAGCTCGACGTACATGTCGGCCGCCCGGAACGTGAGCGCCTGGAACGTGCTCAGCGGTACGCCGAACTGCTTGCGGGTCTTGAGGTACTCGGTCGTCTGCTCCAGCGCGGTCTGCATGGCGCCCAGCGATTCGTGCCCGTAGGCGATCTGCGCTTCGGCGATGACCTTGGCGATGACTGCCGACTGGTCTGCACCGGCTTCGCCCAGCGGGGTGGCCGGTGTTGCCTTGAGACCGATGCGGGCGGCGCGGCCGCCTTCGAAAGTGGCGTAGCCGTCACAGGTCAGGCCTTCAGCGTTGGGCTTCACCAGGAACAAGCCGGTGCCACCATCCACGGCAGCGCTGACGATCAGCAGGTCAGCTCGTGCGCCCCCGATGACGGGCTCCTTGACGCCGGTCAGCGTCCAGACGTCCCCGCTCGTGGTGGCCGTGACGCCACTGGCTGACTCGCTGTAGCGCTGGTTGGGCTCGTTGTGGGCGAACGCTGGCACGAGTGCACCTTCGGACAGGGCGCCAAGGATCTCGGCACGCTGCTCGTCGGTGCCTGCTGCCGCAACGAGTCCACCGGCGAGCACGACTGCCTCGACGTATGGCTCGGGCGCGATGACTCGTCCGATCTCCTCGGCGACGATCGAGACCTCGACCGGACCCGCGCCCATACCGCCGTCGGCCTCGGCGAACGGCAGACCCAGTGCGCCCATCTCGGCAAGCTGCGCCCAGACCTTGTCGTCCCAGCCGTGCTCGAGCTTGGTGGCCTCGCGACGAGTCTCAGAGGACTCGTACGACTTGCCCAGCAGTCCGCGTACGGCGTCGCGCAGCGCGACCTGCTCTGCATCGAGTGTGAAGTCCATGTCAGCCCCTCAGTCCCAGGATCGTTCCGGCGATGATCGTGCGCTGCACTTCGTTGGAGCCGCCATAGATGGAGGCCTTGCGGAAGTTGAGGTAGTACGGCGTCGACACCTTGTTCCAGTCGGCCAGATCGGATTCAGGGCCCGCGCCGGACGCCAGCGATGCCGGACCGCCCATGTCGACGTACAGCTCGGTGACTGCCTGCTGCAGCTCAGTGCCGCGCAGCTTGAGCACCGATGACGCCGGGTGCGGTTTGCCGTCGGCGGAGTGGGCGACCACCCGCAGGGCCGTGAGCTCGAGTGCGAGCAGCTCGTTCTCCAGATCGGCGATCTGCGAGGCATACAGAGGATCGTCGAGCAGTGAGGTGCCACCGGGGCCCGCCGTCTTGGCGTACTCCTTGGCGGCCGCGAGCGATCGCTTGGTCGCTCCGACCGGTGCGACGCCGACTCGCTCGTTGCCGAGGAGGAACTTGGCATAGTCCCAGCCCTTGTTCTCCTCGCCGACCAAGTTCTCGGCGGGTACGCGGACATTGTCGAAGAACACTTCGTTGACCTCGAAGCCGCCGTCGATCAGCTCGATCGGGCGAACTGTGACTCCGGGGGTGGTCATGTCGATCAGCAGGAACGAGATGCCGGCTTGCTTCTTTGCCTCGGGATCGGTGCGGACCAGGTTGAAGATCCAGTCGCCGTACTGGCCGAGCGTCGTCCAGGTCTTCTGGCCGTTGACGACGTACTCGTCGCCTTCCTTGACGGCGGTGGTGCGAAGCGATGCGAGGTCGGAGCCGGCATCCGGCTCGGAGAATCCCTGCGACCACCAGATGTCGAGATTGGCCGTCTTGGGCAGGAAGCGTTCCTTGAGCTCCTGAGAGCCGAAGGCTGCGATGACTGGTCCGACCATTCCGGCGTTGAACGCCAGGGGGATCGGCACGTTGGCGAGCTGCATCTCCTCGTGCCAGATGTGTCGCTGCAGGGGAGTCCAGTCCTTGCCGCCCCACTCGACCGGCCAGTTGGGCACGGCGATGCCAGCAGCGTTGAGTGTCTGCTGCGCCTCGACGATCTGTTCCTTGGTGAGCTCATGTCGAGCCGCGACGGTGTCGCGGATCTCCTTGGACACCTTGGTCGTGAAGAACTCCCGCATCTCCTCGCGGAATGCGACGTCTTCGTCAGACAGCTGAAGTCTCATGCTCGGCTCCTGTAACTTTCTGCACCATGAGTGCAGGTTCATCGTAGGCTCAGCATCGTACGCCTTGGTTTGGGCCCCAGCGTATGTTCAATTTGCGGCACTAGCAGAAGGAAAGATTTCATGAGCGCGAGCACGTGGGTCGCTGACGACCTCGGTGATGGGTACGAGAAGCTGACGATCCCGTTGGGTGCCGACCCCGATGGTGAGGGCACAATCGAAGCCACCCTCGTACGGCAAACGCCGCCAGCTTCGATCGAAGCGGCCGTGATCTACGTGCACGGATTCAGCGACTACTTTTTCCAGACCGAGCTCGCCGACTTCTTCGCGGACCGGGGCTTCGCGTTCTATGCGCTCGACCTGCGCAAGTGCGGACGCTCGCGTCGCGACGGGCAGACGGGCCACTTCGTCTCCGACCTGTCGCTGTATGACAAGGAGCTCGACCGGGCGCTTGCGATCGTCCGAGAAGAGACCGGCGGCAAGCCGGTCGTCCTGTCAGGCCATTCGACGGGTGGCCTGGTCCTTTCGCTTTGGCTCGATCGACTCAACAAGAAGTCGGGCGGATCGGCTGGCGCCGGCATCGTCGGGCTCATCCTCAACAGCCCCTGGTTCGACCTCCAGGGCAAGGCCTGGATGCGCTCGGTAGGCACGAAGGCGATCGCCGGGGTTGCGAAGGTCAAGCCGACGACGCCGATCAACCTGCCGGCGACCGATGCGTACGGCAGCAGCCTGCATGTCAGCGCCCACGGCGAATGGGAGTTCAACACCGCGTTCAAGCCGCTGAACGGGTTCCCGGTCACGTTCGGGTGGTTGACGGCGATTCGCCGCGGGCATGCCCAGCTGCACAAGGGACTCGACGTCGGAGTGCCGTCGCTGGTGCTCCGATCCTCCAAGACGCGCTTCGCTCGTACGTGGTCCGAGGCCGTCGATGAAGCCGATGCGGTGCTCGACGTGAAGCAGATCGCCCGATGGGCTGGCTGCCTCGGAAATGCGCTGACCTCGCTGCCGATCGAGAACGCCAGACACGATGTTTTCATCTCCAAGGACGAGCCGCGCAAGGCGGCGTACGCGGC
>JAKFCR010000061.1:0-8893 GCA_036676545.1 Aeromicrobium sp.
GCCAAGAAGGCACCTGCGAAGGCTGCCGCCAAGAAGGCACCTGCTGCCAAGAAGGCGCCCGCCAAGAAGGCACCTGCGAAGAAGGATGGAGGGGACAAGTGAGCACGATCCACAAGGACCACCGCGACGTCCTGATCGCTCCGGTTGTCAGCGAGAAGAGCTACGGCCTGCTCGACGACAACAAGTACACCTTCGTGGTGCACCCGGATGCCAACAAGACCGAGATCAAGATTGCCGTTGAGAAGATCTTCGGCGTCAAGGTCACCGCTGTTAACACGCTCAACCGCAAGGGCAAGACCCGTCGTACCAAGTCGGGCCTTGGCAAGCGCAAGGACACCAAGCGAGCAATCGTGAGCGTGGCCGCCGGTCAGAGCATCGACATCTTCTCGACGCCGAGCGCCTGAGGACTGAGGACATATGGCTATTCGCAAGTACAAGCCGACAACGCCGGGCCGTCGTGGCTCGAGCGTCGCCGACTTCGCTGAGATCACCCGCACGACTTCCGAGAAGTCGCTGACGGAGCCGCTGCCCAAGAAGGGCGGCCGCAACAACCAGGGACGCATCACCACGCGTCACCAGGGTGGCGGTCACAAGCGCGCCTACCGCATCATCGACTTCCGTCGCTATGACAAGGACGGCGTGCCGGCCAAGGTCGCTCACATCGAGTACGACCCCAACCGCACCGCTCGCATCGCGCTGCTGCACTACGCCGACGGCGAGAAGCGTTACATCGTTGCTCCCGAAGGCCTCAAGCAGGGCATGGCCGTCGAGTCCGGTGTTGGCGCCGACATCAAGCCCGGCAACAACCTTCCGCTGCGCAACATCCCGGTCGGCACGCTGATCCACAATGTGGAGCTGCGTCCGGGCGGTGGCGCCAAGATGGGTCGCTCCGCCGGTGTCAAGGTTCAGCTCGTCGCCAAGGAAGGCGCCAAGGCGCAGCTGCGTCTGCCTTCCGGCGAGATGCGCTACGTCGACGTACGCTGCCGCGCCTCGATCGGTGAGGTCGGCAACGCCGAGCAGTCCAACATCAACTGGGGCAAGGCCGGCCGCAACCGCTGGAAGGGCAAGCGCCCGACCGTCCGCGGTGTCGCCATGAACCCGGTCGATCACCCGCACGGTGGTGGTGAGGGCAAGACGTCCGGTGGACGTCACCCCGTCTCCCCGTGGGGCAAGCCGGAAGGCCGTACGCGCAAGCGCAAGGCCAGCGACTCGCAAATCGTCCGCCGCCGCAAGTCCGGCCGCTGAGAAGGATTGGTTTACACATGCCACGCAGTTTGAAGAAGGGCCCGTTCGTTGACGGGCACCTCGAGAAGAAGGTCGACGCGCAGAACGCTGCCGAGACCCACAACGTGATCAAGACCTGGTCGCGCCGCTCGATGATCCTGCCGTCCTTCATCGGACACACGATCGCCGTGCACGACGGCCGCAAGCACGTACCCGTGTTCGTCACGGACTCGATGGTGGGTCACAAGCTGGGCGAGTTCGCCCCGACCCGTACGTTCCGCGGTCACGAGAAGGACGACCGGAAGGCGAAGAGGCGATGAGTGCAGCTACCCGTGAAAGCGTGAGCGCGCGCCGCGAGCGCCTGCTCGGCGACGAGCCCGGCTCGTTCGCCGTGGCACGCTTCGTGCGCGTCACCGCGCAGAAGTCGCGTCGCGTAGGCGACCTGATCCGTGGCGAGTCCGTGGAGAACGCCCTGGCGATCCTGCAGTTCGCACCGCAGGCCGTTGCCGAGAACTTCTACAAGCTCGTCGACAGCGCCGCTGCCAACGCCGAGACCACTGAAGGTCTCGACCGCTCGCAGCTCGTCATCACCGTCGTCCACGTGGACGAGGGCCCGACGATGAAGCGTTGGCGTCCGCGCGCCAAGGGTGCGGCCAACCGCATCCTCAAGCGCAGCAGCCACCTGACCGTGGTCGTCCAGCCGGCAGATCTCGTTGCTGCCAAGCGCGAAGCGGCCAACATCAAGAACTCCAAGAAGAAGGGCGGGGCCCGATAGTGGGACAGAAAATCAACCCGCACGGTTTCCGACTGGGCATCTCGACGGATCACAAGAGCCGTTGGTACGCCGACAAGCTTTACAAGAGCTACGTCGGTGAAGACGTGCAGATCCGCAAGATGCTCACTAAGGGCATGGACCGCGCCGGCATCAGCCGTGTCGAGATCGAGCGCACGCGTGACCGCGTACGTGTCGACATCCACACTGCTCGTCCCGGCATCGTCATCGGCCGCCGTGGCGCCGAGGCTGACCGCATCCGCGGCGACCTCGAGAAGCTCACGGGCAAGCAGGTTCAGCTGAACATCCTCGAGGTCAAGAACCCCGAGATGGACGCTCAGCTTGTTGCCCAGGGTGTTGCTGAGCAGCTCTCGGGTCGTGTCCAGTTCCGTCGTGCCATGCGCAAGGCGATGCAGACCACGATGCGCAGCGGTGCCAAGGGCATCCGTATCCAGTGCTCGGGCCGCCTCGGTGGCGCCGAGATGAGCCGCTCGGAGTTCTACCGCGAGGGACGCGTGCCTCTGCACACTCTCCGCGCTGACGTCGACTACGGCTTCTACGAGGCCAAGACGACCTTCGGTCGCATTGGCGTCAAGGTCTGGATCTACAAGGGCGAGGTTGCGGGCACCCGCGCCGAGCGCGAGGCCGAAGCGGCCAAGCGCGCGGCTGCACCCGGCTCCAACCGCCGTCCCCCGGCACGTGGAGGCGCTGGCGCCCCGCGTCGCCCCGCTCGCGACGAGGCCGCTCCGGCGACCGAGACCGCTGCCGCTCCCGCAACCGAGGCTCCTGCAGCCGAGGCTGTTGCAGCTGCCGCACCCGAAGGAGGGCAGAGCTGATGTTGATGCCACGTAGGGTCAAGTACCGCAAGCAGCACCACCCCACCCGTCGCGGTGCAGCCAAGGGCGGCACCACGCTGGCGTTCGGCGACTACGGCATCCAGGCGCTTACGCCTGCATACGTGACCAACCGTCAGATCGAGTCCGCTCGTATCGCCATGACGCGCCACATCAAGCGTGGCGGCAAGGTCTGGATCAACATCTACCCGGACCGCCCGCTGACCAAGAAGCCTGCCGAGACCCGCATGGGTTCCGGTAAGGGTTCGCCTGAGTGGTGGGTCGCCAACGTCAAGCCCGGACGCGTCATGTTCGAGCTCTCCGGCGTCGACGAGGTCACCGCCCGCGAGGCCATGCGCCGCGCGATCCACAAGCTGCCCATGAAGGCACGCTTCATCACCCGAGAGACAGGTGAGCTGTGATGCCGCAGTCGACAGCCGCAGAGCTGCGTACGGTTGGCGCCGACGACCTGGCGCTCAAGCTTGCAGAAGCCAAGGAAGAACTGTTCAACCTGCGTTTCCAGAACGCAACCGGACAGCTCGACAACACCGCCCGACTTCGGGCAGTGCGCAAGGACATCGCCCGGATCTACACCGTCATGCGTGAGCGCGAGCTCGGCATCGTCGAGGAGGTCCAAGCATGACCGACAAGAAGACGAAGGACGAAGCAGTGACCGACCGCACCGCGCGCAAGACCCGCGAGGGACTTGTCGTCAGCGACAAGATGGACAAGACCGTCGTGGTCAACGTCGAAGAACGCGTCAAGCACGCGCTCTACGGCAAGGTTCTGCGTCGCAACATCAAGCTCAAGGCTCACGACGAAGCGAATGACGCTGGCATCGGCGACCGGGTTCTCATCATGGAGACTCGTCCGCTGTCCGCCACCAAGCGTTGGCGCATCGTCGAGATCCTCGAGAAGGCCAAGTAGGAGACGACAGATGATTCAGCAAGAGTCGCGACTCAAGGTCGCCGACAACACCGGTGCCAAGGAAATCCTTTGCATCCGTGTGCTCGGTGGCTCGGGTCGGCGCTATGCCGGCATCGGTGACACCATCGTCGCCACTGTCAAGGACGCGATCCCCGGCGGAAACGTCAAGAAGGGTGAGGTCGTCAAGGCTGTTGTCGTGCGCACCGTCAAGGAGCGCCGTCGTCCGGATGGCTCGTACATCAAGTTCGACGAGAACGCCGCAGTCATTCTCAAGGCCGATGGCGACCCGCGCGGTACGCGCATCTTCGGTCCCGTTGGGCGCGAGCTTCGCGACAAGAAGTTCATGCGCATCATTTCTCTCGCACCGGAGGTGCTCTGAGATGGCCCGCAACGCAGGTTCCATCAGCATCAAAAAGGGTGACCAGGTCAAGGTCATCGCTGGCAAGGACAAGGGTGTGACCGGTTCGGTGATCGAAGTGATCAGCGAGCAGAACCGCATCATCGTCGAAGGCGTCAACCGCGTGAAGCGTCACACCAAGGCTGGACAGGCCGGTGGCGGAAGCACGGGAGGCATCATCACCAGCGAGGCTCCGATCCACATCTCCAACGTGATGCTGCTCGTCGATGGCAAGGATGGCAAGACCACCACGCGCATCGGCTTCCGCCGCGATGAGGTCACCAAGTCCCGTCCCGACGGTTCCACCTACTCCGCGCACCGCAGCGTGCGTATCGCCAAGAAGACCGGAAAGGAGATCTGACATGGCTGACACATCCACGGCACCCCGCCTGAAGGCGCGTTACCGCGAAGAGATCCTTCCGGCCCTCCGCGAGGAGTTCAACTACGCCAACGTCATGCAGGTTCCAGGCCTCACCAAGATCGTCGTCAACATGGGCGTCGGCGAGGCTGCTCGCGACGGCAAGCTGATCGAGGGCGCGATTCGCGACCTCACCGCCATCACGGGCCAGAAGCCGCAGGTCACCAAGGCTCGCAAGTCCATCGCGCAGTTCAAGCTGCGTGAAGGTATGCCGATCGGTGCGCACGTCACACTGCGCGGCGACCGCATGTGGGAGTTCCTCGATCGTCTACTGACGCTCGCACTTCCTCGTATCCGCGACTTCCGTGGGCTTTCGCCCAAGCAGTTCGACGGTCGTGGCAACTACACGTTCGGTCTGACCGAGCAGGTCATGTTCCACGAGATCGATCAGGACAAGATCGACCGCTCGCGTGGAATGGACATCACGATCGTCACCACGGCGACCAACGACGACGAGGGACGCGCGCTGCTCAAGCTGCTCGGGTTCCCTTACAAGGAGAACTGACATGGCGAAGACTGGACTGAAGGTCAAGGCCGCTCGCAAGCCCAAGTTCGCTGTCCGCGGCTACACCCGCTGCCAGCGCTGTGGACGCCCGCGCTCGGTCTACAAGAAGTTCGGCCTCTGCCGCATTTGCCTTCGCGAGATGGCACACCGCGGCGAGCTGCCCGGCATCACCAAGAGCTCCTGGTAATCACACTTAACCCACTGAACGCCACAGGTCCCCTCCGCTGAATTGTGGGGGAGAAACCGGG
Organism: Aeromicrobium sp.; assembly: GCA_036676545.1. Lineage (GTDB taxonomy): Bacteria > Actinomycetota > Actinomycetes > Propionibacteriales > Nocardioidaceae > Aeromicrobium. Next base: position 5,325 of record JAKFCR010000061.1, read on the forward strand.
GCAGGAATGGAACACCTGAACTATGACAATGACCGATCCGATCGCCGACATGCTGACGCGTGTCCGCAACGGCAATCAGGCATACCACGACAGCGTGACGATGCCCTACTCCAAGCTGAAGGCCGGCGTCGCCGAGATCCTGAAGCAGGAGGGCTACATCACGTCGATCGACGTGACTGAGCCCAAGGAGGGCGAGGTGAGCAAGTCGCTCACGATCACCCTCAAGTACGGACCTCATCGCGAGCGCTCGATCGCTGGCATCCGTCGCATCAGCAAGCCCGGTCTTCGCGTCTACGCGAAGTCCACCGGCCTGCCCAAGGTGCTCGGCGGACTCGGCGTCGCCATCATTTCCACCAGCCAGGGCCTCCTCACGGATCGTCAGGCAAACCAGAAGGGCGTAGGCGGAGAAGTCCTCGCCTACGTCTGGTAAAGGGAGGTACGACATGTCACGCATCGGCAAGATGCCCGTCGCCGTACCCATGGGTGTCGAGGTGACCATTGAGGGCCAGGACGTACGCGTCAAGGGCCCCAAGGGCGAGCTCGCGCACACTGTTGCCGAGCCGATCACCGTTCGCAAGGACGATGACGGCACGCTCGCAGTCGAGCGTCCCAACGACGAGCGCAAGAGCAAGGCTCTTCACGGCCTCTCACGCACGCTGATCAGCAACATGGTCATCGGCGTCACCGAGGGTTACGAGAAGAAGCTCGAGATCGTCGGCGTTGGTTACCGCGTCCAGGCCAAGGGCCCGGCTGCACTCGAGTTCGCGCTCGGCTTCAGCCACCCGGTCCCGGTCCAGGCTCCCGAGGGCATCACGTTCTCGGTCGAGTCACCCACCAAGTTTGCCGTGCACGGCATCGACAAGCAGGCCGTCGGTGAAGTCGCAGCCAACATCCGCAAGATCCGCAAGCCTGAGCCCTACAAGGGCAAGGGCGTGCGCTACGCCGGCGAGCACGTTCGTCGCAAGGTCGGAAAGGCCGGTAAGTAAATGGCAATCTCGATCAAGCACGCCAAGCACACAGCGCCTCGCACTGCGTCGCGTCTGCGTCGTCAGGTGCGCGGACGCAAGAAGATCGAAGGCTCGGCTGAGCGGCCGCGTCTCGTCGTCACGCGCTCGAGCAAGCACATCGTCGCTCAGGTCGTCAACGATCTCGAAGGCCGCACGCTGGTCTCCGCGTCGACGATGGAAGCTGACCTGCGTGGTCTGGACGGCGACAAGTCGGCCAAGGCCAAGCGCGTCGGTGAGCTCGTAGCGGACCGCGCCAAGAAGGCCGGCATCTCGACCGTCGTCTTCGATCGCGCCGGCAACAAGTACGCAGGACGCGTCGCGGCACTCGCCGACGGCGCCCGTGAAGCAGGACTGGAGTTCTGATGAGCACCCAACAGCGCCGCGGAGGCGGAGCGGGCGGACGGGGTCGCGGCAATGAGCGCGGCGCCGAGAAGTCCCAGTACATCGAAAAGGTCGTCACGATCAACCGTGTCGCCAAGGTCGTCAAGGGTGGTCGTCGCTTCAGCTTCACCGCTCTGGTGATCGTCGGCGATGGTGACGGACAGGTCGGCGTCGGCTACGGCAAGGCCAAGGAAGTTCCCACTGCGATCGCCAAGGGCGTAGAAGAGGCCAAGAAGTCCTTCTTCCGCGTTCCGCGCATCCAGGGCACCATCCCGCACCCGGTGCAGGGCGAGAAGGCGGCTGGCGTCGTCTTCCTGCGTCCCGCATCGCCCGGCACCGGCGTCATCGCCGGTGGCCCGGTGCGTGCAGTGCTCGAAGCTGCTGGCATCCACGACGTTCTGTCGAAGTCGCTGGGTTCGTCCAACGCGATCAACATCGTCCACGCGACCGTGGCAGCGCTCAAGCTGCTCGAATCGCCGGAGATGGTTGCCGCGCGTCGTGGCCTCACGGTCGAGCAGGTCGCCCCGGCGGCCCTGCTTCGTGCCGGCAAGGAAGGCATTGCCGAGGCGAAGGCCAAGGCTGAAGCCGGAGCAGGTGTCTGATGGCCAAGAAGCTTCAAGTAACCCAGCTCCGTTCGGCCATCGGCCGTAAGCCCAAGCAGCGCGAAACTCTGCGTTCGCTCGGTCTCAAGCGCATCGGCGATGTCGTCGTCAAGGAAGATCGTCCCGAGATCCGCGGCATGGCTGAATCCATCCCGCACCTCGTGGACCTCAAGGAGGTTGACTGACATGGCGCTCAAGCTGCATCACTTGCGCCCGGCTCCCGGAGCCAAGACTGCCAAGACCCGCGTTGGTCGTGGTGAGGGCTCCAAGGGCAAGACCGCTGGTCGCGGTACCAAGGGCACCAAGGCTCGTTACCAGGTACCGGTTGGCTTCGAAGGTGGCCAGGTCCCGATCCACATGCGCCTGCCCAAGCTGAAGGGGTTCAAGAACCCGTTCCGCGAGGAGTACCAGGTTGTGAACCTCGACCGCATCGAAGAGCTCTTCCCCAAGGGTGGCTCCATCGACGTCGCGGCTCTCGTCGCCAACGGCGCTGTCCGCAAGGGCCGCCCCGTCAAGGTGCTGGGCCAGGGCGAAATCACTGTCAAGGTCCAGGTCACGGCGAACAAGTTCTCCGGATCTGCCAAGACCAAGATCGAAGCAGCCGGCGGCAGCGTTACCGTCCTCGGCTGATGATCACCGGAGCGGGACACCTGTCCTGCTCCGGTGATTTTCTTCACTGTTAGAGTTCTAGCGCGGGCGAAAGCCCGCTTTTGTCCGTTACATACGCACTCCGGTGCACGAGGAGGCTCGCGGTGCTCAGCGCCTTCGTCAACGCGTTCAGGACGCCTGACCTGAGGAAGAAGCTTCTCTTCGTCCTCTTCATCATCGTCCTGTTCCGACTGGGCTCGACTACTCCGGCCCCCGGCATCAACGTCGCCAACGTCCAGGACGCTGTCACGGCGGCATCGACCGGCGAGAACAGCGGCTTGTTCTCGCTCATCAACGTCTTCTCCGGCGGCGCACTGCTGCAGCTCACGGTGTTCGCGCTGGGCATCATGCCCTACATCACGGCGAGCATCATTCTTCAGCTGCTCGTCGTCGTGATCCCTCGTCTGGAGGCCCTCAAGAAGGAGGGTCAGGCTGGACAGACCAAGATCACGCAATACACCCGCTACCTGACGCTGGGCCTCGCAATTCTGCAGGCGACCGGCATCGTGGCGCTGGCCCGCAGCGGCAACCTCTTTGGTGGTGCTGACACCGGCAAGCCGCTCCTCTACAACAACGACAGCATCTGGTCGTTCCTGTTGATCGTGCTGACCATGGTTGCCGGCACCGCCGTCATCATGTGGCTCGGTGAGCTCATCACCGACCGCGGCATCGGCAACGGCATGTCGATCCTGATCTTCTGCCAGGTCACCGCCACATTCCCCGGCGCCATGTGGGGCATCCAGACGCAGAAGGGCTGGGCGACGTTCATCCTCGTGGTGCTCGTCGGTCTCGTGATCGTCGCGGCAGTCATCTTCATCGAGCAGGCCCAGCGCCGCATCCCCGTGCAGTACGCCAAGCGCATGGTCGGACGTCGTATGTTCGGCGGCTCGTCGACGTACATCCCGCTCAAGGTCAACCAGGCCGGCATCAT